>NZ_LSJO01000398.1:0-9825 GCF_001556735.1 Sphingomonas sp. CCH9-F2
CGAGGCCAGCGAAGGAGTAAACTCGGCCAGCGTCTCGGATGGCAGTCATGAGAGCCGTACAATGCCGAACGCCTGCTGGCGGCGGTACGCGGCGAGGGGCCCGGCCGCGCCGTGTGAGAGTCGCGCGGGCCGCGCGCAACGGATGCCGTCACCCTGCTCGGGCGTCCCCCGGTAGCCCCGCCAGCAACAGCGCGCCGTCCAGCGCGTCGCCCTGCGCCTCGCCCAGTTGCGCGACGGTGCGTGCGCGCAACCACGGGCGAAGCCGCGGCGCCAGCCCGCCCATCAGCACGCACGACGGCGCGCCGCGTTCGAACACCGTCTCGATGAAGCGTTCGACGTGCGCTGCGGCATCCTCGACGATCGAGCGCGCGATCGCATCGCCCGCCTCGGCATGGTCCATCACCAGCGGCGCCAGCGCGGCATAGTCGCGCGGGGTCGCGCGATCCATCCACGCGATCGCCTGCGGAATGGCATGGCCGAAGCGGTCCGACACCGCCAGGCTCAGCGGGGTGCGCTGGCTGCGCCCGTCCAGCGCGCGCAGCGCATGGCGTACCGCCGACAGCCCCAGCGCCGCCCCGCTCCCCTCGTCGGAGATCGGGAAGCCGTATCCGCCGATCGCCACGTCGGTGCCGTTGATGCGCAATTGCGCGATGCTGCCCGTCCCCAGGATCAGGATCGCGCCGTCCGCGCCGCGATGCGCGCCCAGGTTCGCGATCACCGCATCGGTGACATAGGTGACCGACGCGAACGGCCAGTCGAGCGCCGCCAGCGCCTCGCGCACGCCGGGGCGGGAAATGCCCGCGATCCCCATCCCCGCGCTCGTGTCGCGCAGATCGTCCGCGGTCAGCCCCGCCTCTGCGGCCGCCTGCGCGATCGCCGCGTCCAGCGTCGCGCGCAGCTGCTCCATCCCCACGCGGGCATTGGCCGGACCGGTCGCGCCGCTGCCGATCAGCCGGCCGGTCGCGTCGGCGATGCGCGCGCGGCAGTGGCTGCCGCCCGCATCGATCCCCAGGAAATAGCGCGTCGTCGTCATATCCGTCCCTTGCCGTGCCGCGCGGGCGCTGTGCCATGAATAGGCGGCACTTGGCCATAACCGCGGGTTGGGGGCGGGATTGACGCGGTCGGGCGAAGCGCGGACCGTGCCGCGATGACCGACCCCGCCGCACCCGTACCTGCCGACACGCCCCGCCCCCGCGATCCGCGCGGCATGGCGCTGTACGCGCTGCTCGGCTTCGCGGCGGGACTGCCCTTCTACATGTTCTCGACCGTGCTGACGCTGCGGTTGCAGGCGCATGGCGTCGCGCTGGCGGTGATCGGCTTCTTCGCCTGGGTGCAATTGCTGCCGACGCTCAAGTTCGTCTGGGCGCCGCTGCTCGATCGCTATTCGATTCCCGGCTTCGGGCGCTTCTGGGGAAAGCGGCGCGGCTGGATCATGCTGGCGCAGCTCGGCATCTTCTCGGCGATGATCGCGATGGCGCTGACCGCCGGCGACGCCAGCCTGGCCATCACCGCGCTGTTCGCGGTGCTGCTGGCGTTCTGGACCACGACGCTGGAGGTCGCCGCCGACGCCTGGCGTATCGAACTCTACCCCACGCAGGACGAACAGGGGCCGATCGTCGCGGCGAACCTGTGGGGCTATCGCACCGCGATGGTTGCGGCGGGATCGGGCGCGCTGATCGTCGCCGACGGCGCGGGCTGGGTGGCGGCCTATCTGGTGATTGCGGTGGCGGCGTTCCTGCCCTTTCCGCTGCTGGTCGCGATGCGCCCGGACGGCGAAGGCGGCGGCGGGCGCTGGGTGGGGCTGGCGACCGGGCTGGTCGCCAGCCTCGTCATTCTCGGCGCCGCCACGCTGGTGACCGCCGCGGTCGGCTGGGCCGCGCTGTCGGCCGCCGCGGGGCTGGGGATCGGCGCGGGCAGCAACGTGACCCCGTATGTGCTGGTGTTGTGCATGGTGCCGTTCCTGGCGATGGGCGCGGCGCTGCCGTGGATCCGCAACGCAGCCCCCACGTCGCGGCTGCGTACCTCGACGGTGCTCGGCCCCTATGTCGATTTCTTCTGGCGCTACGGCGCGGGGGCGCTGCTGCTGATGGCGTTCGTGTCGCTGTACCGGATGGGCGACGTGCTGGCGCTCAACCTGTCAAAGCCGATGATCAAGGGGCTGGGCTATTCGCTGACGCAGATCGGCCGGGCCGACAGCCTCGTTGCGCTGGTCGCCAGCATGGCGGGCGTCGGGCTGGGCGGCTGGCTGGCGACGCGCTGGCGGATGACGTGGCTGCTGGCGTTGGGCGCGGTGGTCGCGGCGGCGGGCAATTTCGGCTTCGTCTGGCTCGCGCATCAGCGGGTGGACGAAGCCCTGCTGTACGTGTCGACCGCCGCGGACCAGTTCGGCAACGGTTTCGCCGGTGCGGTGTTCGTCGTCTATCTCTCGCTGCTGGTGAACCCGCGCTATCCGGGCGCGCAATATGCGTTCCTGACCGGCTTCGCCTTCCTGCTGCCCCGCCTGCTGGCGGGCGCCGGGGGGACGATGGTGGGGGCGATCGGCTATGACGGCTTCTTCCTGCTGTCCGGAATCGTCAGCCTTGCCGCCATCCCGCTGCTGCCGTTGCTGGCGCGCGTCGCCGCCCGGCCGGAGGATCACGCATGACCGACCTCGACACCGTCGCCGACGCCGCCTTCGCGCCAGCGCGCGCCTATGTCGATGCCGCGCGCATCCCGGGCGCGATCCTGGGTCTCGTCACCACCGACGGGCGCCGCGCGGTGCGCTGCACCGGGCTGGCGCGGCGCGTGCCGTCGCCGGAGCCGCTGACGACGGCGCATTGGTTCGATCTCGCCTCGGTCAGCAAGGTGATCGCCACCACCACCTTCGTCCTGCAGCTCGCCGACGAAGGGCGGCTTGATCTCGATCGCCCGCTCACCGATGCCATCCCCGACCTGCGCCAATATGACGTCGCCGGCGCCCCCGAACGGCGCCTGACTTTCCGCGACTGCCTGGTGCATCGCACCTTCCTGCCCGCGGTGGAGCCGATCTACACCTATGGCGACGATCCGGCGCGGCTGCGCGCCTTCGTCCTCCAGCGCGAATGGCGCCACGGGCCGCCGGTCTATTCGGACATCAACTTCATCCTGCTGGGCATCGCGGTGGAGCGGCTGACCGGCGCGGGCCTCGACGCGCTGCCGCTGGGCGCCGGCCTGAGCTGGGGACCGCCCCCCGGCCCGGCGGTCGCCACCGAACATTGCCCATGGCGCGGCCGCGTCCTTCAGGGCGAGGTGCATGACGAGAATTGCTTCGCGATGGGCGGGCGCACCGGCCATGCCGGGCTGTTCGGCACGGTCGACGGCGTCCTCGACTTCGCGCGCGGGCTGCTCGACGGCAGCGGCGCGTCGCCCGCGATGCTGGACGCGATCCGCACGCCGGTCGAGGGGCAACGCACCCACGGCTGGGAAATCCGCCATCCCGGATGGTCGGGCGGTCAGGCCTGCTCCCCCGGCACGATCGGCCATACCGGCTTCACCGGCACCGGCCTGTGGGTCGATCACGACCGCGGCCTGGCCTGGACGCTGCTGACCAATCGCGTCCATCCCACGCGCCACGCCGACAGCGGCATCTTCACGCTGCGCCCCGAAACGGGCGAGGCGCTGATCGCCGCATGGGACAGCAACGCTTCGACATAGCGGCGACATGGCGCCGTCACCGAAACTTCATTCCAATGTAGAGTCGTTGTTCCACCATTCTGGTAGGTAACCAGGGGACGGGACATGAACAGGCGGGAATTCACGCGCCGCGCCAGCCTGCTGGCGATGGCGACGGCGGGCAGCGGTATGGTCGCCGCGTGCGACGGCGACGGTGACATTCCCGCACCGGCGCCCGCGCCCTCCCCGACACCCACCGCCGCACCGCTGCCGACCGCGATGTTCGTCAACGAGCCGTTGGTGCTCAGCGAACCGATGCTGCAACTGCCGACCGCCGATTCGGTGCGCGTCGTGTGGTTCACCGAGTTCCAGGGCCGCGACCATGCCGTGCGCTACGGCGCGAATTTCGGCGCGCAGGTCGCTGCCACCTCCACGCCGCTGTCGCGAATGTACGAGGATGCGACCTCGACCGTCGCCGGCCGCAGCTACACCGGCCTCACGCAGCGCGACATCTGGAAGCACGAGGCGCTGGTCGCCGGGCTGAAACCGGGCGAGCGCGTCCCCTATGTCGCGGTCAGCAACGATGGCGTGAAGACGATGCGCAGCGGCGAGGCGACGCTCCAGCCGCTGCCCGCCGCCGGGCAGAAGACGCGCATCCTGCTGACCTCCGACCTTCAGCTCAAGAAGATGGCCTCCGCCAATTACGAGCGCGTGTTCGAAACGCAGGGGCCGATCGACGGCATCTTCTTCGCCGGCGATCTGGTCAACGTGCCCAATCGTGCGTCGGAATGGTTCGACAACAGCGTCATCAACCTGCCGCCGTTCTTCGGCGCATTGCAGGGGACGATGCGCAAATGGCAGCCGACGTCGACCTATACCGGCGGCGCGCTGCTCCAGAACGGCTGGATCTATCCGATCCTGGGCAACCACGAATATTCGGGGCGGTGGAACGCGGCCAACACGCTCAACACCATGTTCAACGATCCGCAGCCGCGCTGGTATGCCGAAATCGCCTATGAGAAGGTCAAGGCGACCGTGAACCCGTCGGGCAGCGATGCCGTGCGCGAACGCTGGATCCAGGACAATTCGTTCGAGATCGTGTCCTACAGCGAAGTCTTCACCCTGCCGCAGGGGCCGGAGGGCGGTCGCTATTACGCGCAGCGCATCGGCGACCTGTTCCTGATCGCGATGGACGGCAACCGCATCTGGCGCAGCTGGGGCGCGACCGGCCGCGGCAAGCTGTCGGAGGCGACCGCGTCGATGAACAGGCCCGCCGAATGGGGCTTCGGCGATTTCCAGTTCCATCCGTTCGCCAAGGGATCGCGCCAGTACAGCTGGCTTCAGGGCATATTGGCCAGCGAGGCGTTCCGCACCGCGAAATACAAGGTGGTGATGGTCCACCAGTCGGTGTTCGGGCTGGGCGACAATGCCATCCCGGTGATGGCGCAGACGCAGGCCAGCTTCGAATATGCCGACGCGGGCGGCGCGGTGCGCACGCTGGGGCCGATCCCCTTCCCGATCGACGCGACGACCTGGAACACGCAGATCCAGCCGATCATCGACGCCGGGCGGATGCGCTTCGTGAAATACGATTATCCGCTGTCGCAGGATCTGTGGCGCAGCGACATCGAACCGCTGCTGGTCGGGGCGGGGGTGCAGCTGGTGCATGTCGGCCATTCGCACCTGTGGTGCCGGTCGAAGGTGGGCACGCTCAACTATCTCGAAACGTCGAACGTCGGGAACAGCTACGGCGCCTACGTCGACAATCTCGCGCCGCGCCGCACGGCGGTGCCCGCGCCGGGGCTGCCGGCCGGGACGTCCTTCACCTGGAACCAGGACGACTACCCGCGCGAAGGCGACCCGCATGACCGGCCGGCGATCTTCCCGTCGCTGCGCCAGCCGATGGTCGAGCTGGCCGGGGGCAACACCTCGGTGCCGTTCGTGTCGAGCAACGACATCACCGCCTACAGCATTCTCGACACCGGCACGGGCACCGTCAGCAGCTTCGCGTTCGACACCCGCTACCCGGCGCGCGACCCGATCAAGTTCGACGAATTCGCGCTGATCTGATGCCGGACGGCGGGGCGTGCCGGTGCGCGTCCCGCCGCCACCCGCGCGCCGCGATGCGGCTTATCCGACGATCATGGAAATGGTGCCCAAGGGCGGGATCGAACCACCGACACTACGATTTTCAGTCGTATGCTCTACCAACTGAGCTACTTGGGCCTATCGCGAACAGCGATGAGGCGCGGTCCCTAATCGGTGTCGCGGCGCCTGTCCAGCCCTTCCGCGCCCACCACATCGATCATTTCCGGATCGACCGGCGCACCGGGCAGGCGATAGCCTTCGTCCAGCCAGCGCAGCAGGTCGCGGCTCGCGCAGCCGCGCGAGCAGAAGGGGGCATGATCGCGCACGGCCGGCGCGGCACAGATCGGACAGCGTTTCGTCATCGGTCGAATATGGGGGCTCGCCCCGTCCGGCGCACGATCTCCGCGATCCACGCCGGTGTCGCCTCGATCCGGTCGCGCACCGCATCGGGCAGGCGGAAGCGCGCCGGCGCGGACACCGGCGTGCGCTCGATCATGCGCAGCGCGGCACGCGCGGCCGCGCCGACGGGATCGTCGCGGATCCGTTCGGGCAGCGACGCGCGCGGGCGCGGGCGCACGATCTGCAGGAAGCCGAAGCCGTTCACCGAGGTCCGCTCGAACGGCGGCGACAGCGCGGCGTCGATCGCGGCCGCCACCGCCTGGCGCGCGGCCTTGCCGGTGACGGTCGGGAAGTCGATGCCGATCGACCCGCCGATGCCGTGGCGGTGGATCGCCAGCGCCGCCGCAGTCGCCGCGCGCACCGCCAGCGCCTCGCCCGGAAGGTCGCCGTCGACATCGAACAGCGTCATCGCCGGGGTCGGCGACAGCCGCAGCACGCCGCCCGCGAACGCGATCTCGCCCCCCGACGCTTCCTCCAGCACCTCGGACCAGCCCGCCGCCTCCAGCGCGTCCGCCTCATGCGCGCGCAGGTGCCGCACCGGATGCCCAGTGGCGGCGATCCGCGCCAGCAGGTCGGGTCCGGCGGCCGGCGCGGCATCGCTGACCTGTGCCCGCGCGCGCTTGGCGCGGCCGGGTTCGGGGATCGCCTCGCGCACCACCTCGACGGTCAGCGCCGCGCCCAGCGTCACGCCGGGCGGCGCGCGGTCCAGCATCACCTCGCGCCCGTCGTCCAGCGTCGCGACCGTCCGCTCGGTCAGCCGCGCGCGCGCCACCGTGCCGACGCGCAATGTCGCTGGCAGTTCGATCCGCGCCGCCAGGATGCGCTCCCCGGCGACCAGCGCGGCACGCGCCTCGCCCACGCCGTCCTCATATAGCCATTCAGCCAAGCGGGACGCCCGCCGCCGCCAGCAACGCGCGCGTTTCGAACAGCGGCAGGCCGATCACCCCCGAATGGCTGCCGTGCAGGAAGCGGACGAACGCCTCCGCGCGCCCCTGGATCGCATAGCCGCCCGCCTTGCCCAGCCCCTCGCCGCACGCGATGTACGCGGCGATCTCGGCCTCCGACAGCGGCTTGAACGCGACGATCGTATCGGCCAGCCGGATGCGCACCGTACCGTCCGGCGCGATCACGCACACCGCCGACAGCGCATGGTGCCGCCGCCCGGACAGCAGCCGTAGCAGCGCCCGCTGCACGTCCTCGCTGTCCGCCGGAGGCAGGATGCGCCGGCCCAGCGCGATCGTCGTATCGCCGGCCAGCACCGCCTCCCCCGCCTCGCGCGGGACCGCGCGCGCCTTCTCCTCGGCCAGCCGCAGCGCATAGGCGCGCGGCAGTTCGCGCGGGCGCGGCGTTTCATCAATGTCGGGGGAATGGATGCGCGCGGGCACCACGCCGATCCGCGCCAGCAGGTCGCGGCGGCGCGGGGAAGAGGAAGCGAGGACGAGCGTCGTCATGGGCTACCCGCGGTCATGGCGCCGGCCGGCATCGGTATCCGCCGGCCCGGCGGGCGTCAGGACGGGCCGGGGCCGCCGCGACCGGGCATGAAGCGATAGGTGATCCGGCCCTTGGTCAGGTCATAGGGGGTCAGTTCGACCAGCACCTCGTCCCCCACCAGCACGCGGATGCGGTTCTTGCGCATCTTGCCGGCGGTATGCCCCAGGATTTCATGGTCGTTTTCGAGCCGGACACGGAACATCGCATTGGGCAGCAGTTCCACTACCTGCCCGCGCATCTCGAGAAGTTCTTCTTTCGCCAAACGGTGTCTCTTTCGCGTTCAATGCGCGGCGCCATAGCCCAGACGGCGACAAAAGGGAAGGCGAGCGCACACCGCATGATGCGGGCGCTGCCATCGCTTCCCGCGCTTCGCCGTCAAAGGTGGCGAGCGCGCGCCGGGCGCGCAAGGGGCCGTTCAGAACAGCGAAGCCTGGCGCCCGGTATCCTCCCGCGCGGCGCGGCGAAACGCGGCCGTCGGATCGACCAGCGGCAGGTCGGGACGCTTGCCGCGAAACAGCTCGGCCAGCGTGATGATCTGCAGCCGTGGATAGGTCTTGCCGGTCGCCGCCGCGGCGAACCGCCCGACCGCGGCGGCCTCCTTTTCCATCGCGGTGGTAGGCGTTGCCTTGCACAGGAAGATGCCCGCCGGCGCCTTCTCTCGCTCCATCGCGGAATGCAGGTCGCGGATCATCCCGACCCCGACATGGTCCCCGCCCTTGACCGAGACGATCGCCCTTTCGGTACGCTTTCCATCGGGCTTGAAATAGATGATGCCGTCGACCCCGCCGTCGGCGCCCTTCTTCTTGCCGCCATAGGGCATCGCATCGACCATCGACACCGCCCACCACTGGAACTGATATTTGTCGCGCCGCGCCAGATCCATGGCCGACTCCAGATCCTTGGGGGTGCCCTCGACGGTAAAGGCGACACCCGGAAACGCCGCCTGCATCCGCTTCTCGATCAGCGAGATCGCCAGATGCGTGACGTCGATCCCGATCCACTGCCGCCCCAGCTTCTGTGCCGCATGCACCGCCGTCCCGCACCCGCAGAACGGATCGAGCACCACGTCGCCCTCGTTCGACGACGCGGCGATGATCCGTTCGAGGAGAGCCAGCGGCTTTTGTGTCGGATAGCCGAGGCGCTCGGCATGACGCTGCGACAACGGCGGAATGTCGTCCACGATATCCTGCACCGCCTGCCCCGTCATTCGATCTAGATAGCGGCGGACATGCGGCCAACCCCCGCCGCGGCCGCTCATCTCGATCAATCCGTGCTCGCGAAAAAGGTCGAGCCAGCCGTGGGGCGTTAGCGATCGATCGCCGAATTCCTGTTTGACGATGGTGGGAATACCCCAGTGTCTTCCATGCACGGTGGGATCGAACCCACCCCAAGATCGACCGCTCTCGCCATTTCGCGTGCCGCTGCCGGTCAGGTCGCTCAGGCGATACCGGCGACCGTCGCCATCGACATGCCGGTAATAGCGGTGCGTGTAGTCGGGATCGTACGGCATATCGACCCTATTCCAAAGATAGTCCGCCGATCGGGAATAAAATAGGATCACATCGTGTATTGGCCCCCAACGGCGCGCACTATTGTGGGAACTGGTCCGCTTCCAGATGATCTCGCTGCGAAACTGCGGTGAATCGAACACCGCATCCAGCAGCAGCTTCAGGTAATGGCTCGCGGTGGGATCGCAGTGCAGATACAGGCTGCCCGTCGGCCGCAGCACGCGGTGCAGTTCGACCATACGCACCGCCATCATCGCCAGATAGGCCATCATGTCGTTGTCGCCCAGGAACCGGCGCATCGCGTTCAGAAGATCGAACGCGCGCGTATGGCCGCTGCGCGCCACTTGGTCGAAGGCATCCTCGGCACGCTCGTTCCAGTGCCAGGTATCGGCAAACGCCTCGATCTGTGCGTCTGCCGTGGCGCCGGTCGGCGACTTGAACAGAATGTTGTAACTGGCATTCGAATTGAACGGCGGGTCGAGATAGACGAGGTCGACACTGCCATCCGCGATCTCGCGCCGCAGTACGTCGAGATTATCCCCGTAATACAGGTGATTGGCGGGGCGGTTCGCGGTCCTGCTCATGACCGCGATTGGAGCGTGACGCAATTATCCTGTCGCGCGCTTGTGCTTCCGTTTCGGCGGCAATGACTGCCTTGCCGCCGAAACGGATCGATTAACCGGCGTTACCCCGCCCCCTACCCCCCGTT
>NZ_LSJO01000399.1:0-248 GCF_001556735.1 Sphingomonas sp. CCH9-F2
CCCCCGCGACGATCACGTCGCAGGCGAGCGCGAGCGCGACCCCGGCGCCGAACGCCGCGCCCCCGACCGCCGCGACCGTGGGCATCGGCAGCGCGGCCAGCGCCTCCACCGCGTCCTGCATCGCCTGCCTGAACGCGGTGCGCGCCGGCACATCATCGACCAGCCGCGCCAGATCGGCGAGATCGGCGCCGGCGGAAAACACCCCCGGAGTCGATGAGGCGACCACCAGCGCCGCGGCATCGGCGGGG
>NZ_LSJO01000004.1:0-18123 GCF_001556735.1 Sphingomonas sp. CCH9-F2
GTTCCGACAATCACCCCGCCCGCCCCCACTCAGCCCGGCCCGCTGGCGCCGGTCGCGCGCGCGCCGGTGACACTGCCCACGCTGTCTGCGGCGCAGGCGAGGCAGCTGGCGACGCTGATCGCCGACGACGAAGTGGCGCAGGGGCTGCGCTATTCCCGGCGCACCGACCTCGACCGGCTGGACGGCGCGGCGCTGGTGCGTGCGGCGCTCGACCATGCACGCGCGATCCGCAGCGGGCGGTTGATGGCGGAGGATTTCCAGCGCGACTGGGGCATCCGCCCGCCCGCCTACGATCCGCTGCCCGATTTCGCCGCGGCGGTGGCGAACGACCGACTGTCGGCCTGGGTGCGCGCGCTGCCCCCGCCCTATGTCGGCTATGACGCGCTGGTCGCGGGGCTGGCGCGCTATCACCGGATCGCCGCGGACGGCGGCTGGCCGGTGGTGGCGACCGCGCCCGTCTTCGGTTCGCGGGGGCCGGCGGTCGCCACGCTGCGCGCGCGGCTGGCGGCGGAGGACCCGCAGGTTGCGAAGAGCGGCGACACGTTCGACGCCGCACTGCTCGACGCGGTGCGGCGCGCGCAGCGGCGCTATGGCCTGAACCCCGTCGGCACCGTCGGGTCGCAGACGATGGCCGCGCTCAACGTGCCGGTCGAACGGCGCATCCGCCAGATCATGGCCAATCTGGAACGCTGGCGCTGGCTGCCGCCGCGGCTGGACCAGAAGCGCGTGCAGGTGAACATCGCCGCGGCGGTGCTGACCGCGTTCGACGGCGATGCGCCGGTGATGTCGATGAAGGCGGTGACCGGGCGTCCGGGGAACGAGACGCCGATGCTGATCTCCAAGATCAACAGCATCGTCATCAACCCGCCATGGAACGTACCGACGTCGATCGCGACCAAGGAATTGTGGCCCAAGGAACGCGCCAACCCCGGCTATCTGAAGCGCAACGGCTTCCGCGTGATCGACAATGGCGACGGCAGCAAGAGATTGCAGCAGGCGTCGGAGCGCAGCGCGCTGGGCCGGTTCAAGTTCGATTTCCCCAACGATTTCGCGGTGTACCTGCACGACACGCCCGCACAATCGGGCTTTTCGCGGTTCGACCGGCTGGCCAGCCACGGCTGCGTCCGGCTGGAAAAGCCCGACGAACTGGCCAAGCTGCTGCTGAGGACCACCCCCGAATGGCAGCCCGACGCGATCGACGCCGCGGTCGCGGCCGGCAAGACGGTGCGCGCGCGCATGGCGGAGCCGGTCACGGTGTACCTGCTCTACTGGACCGCCTTCGCCAGCGCCGACGGGCAGGTCGGCTTCCGGGATGATCCCTATGGCTGGGATGCGAAACTGGCGGCTACGATCGAGCGGCGTTCGCAGGTACAGGCACAGGCGACGACATGAGCAAAGGAATCCATGTGACCAAGCGTTCGACCCCGCTTTTCCTGGCGACCGTGCTGGCGGCGACCGCGCTGGCGGGCTGTTCGCGCCATGATGAGCCGGAGACCCCGCCGGCGGACACCAACATGGCGGTCGAGGAGATTGCCCCGGCCGAGGTCACGCCGACGCCGGAGCCGATGCCCACCGCCGCGCCGACGCCGGTCGAGAATGTCGCCGCGCTGCCCGAGGCGCCGCCGCCCGCGCCCGACGAGCAGATGCTGGACGACGCCTCCGTCACCGGCATGACCGCGCGCGCCAACCGCGATGCCGCCGACGAACAGGCGCCGGCCGAGAAGAAGCAGAACTGACGATCCGGCGCCCGTCGTGACGGCGGGAACGGGTCCGGCGTCACGCGAACGTCACATTCGCGGCGCACCGCGCGCGCTGTGGAGACGATCTTCCCCCTGACCGACAGCTGGCGGCTACTGTGCGCGCTGGCGACCGCGTTCGTGCTGGGCACCGCGATCGGGCTGGAGCGACAGTGGCGGCAACGCACCGCGGGGCTGCGCACTAACGTGCTGGTCGCGGTGGGCGCGGCGGCGTTCGTCGACCTGGGGGTGCAGACCGCCGGGCAGGACGGCGGCGCACGGGTGATCGCCTATGTCGTGTCGGGCATCGGCTTCCTGGGTGCGGGCGTCATCATGAAGGAAGGCACGCAGGTGCGCGGCCTCAACACCGCCGCGACGCTGTGGACGTCGGCCGCGGTCGGCGCGTTCGCCGGGGTCGGGCGGCTGGCGGAGGCGGCGGTGGTCGCCGGCTTCGTACTGGCGGGCAATACGATGCTGCGTCCGCTGGTCGATTTCGTGAACCGCCGCCCGATCGCCGAACGCCATACCGAGGCGCTGTACCGCGTCCACGTGGTCTGCGCGCCCGAGCGCGTGTCGATGGCGCGCGACCTGCTGTACGAGGAGCTGGAGGTCCACGATTATCCGGTGCGCGAGATCGAGGTGATGACCGAATCGGACGCCGCCGTCGAACTGGCCGCCGCGCTGCTGCCGACCAGCGCGGAGGCCACCGACCTCGACCGGATCGTCGCGCATATCGCGCGGCGGCCGGGGATCGTCAGCGCGACCTGGACGGTCAGCACGACGAACTGACGCGCGGCGCGCTCGCCAGCGCCGGAGCGTTTACGTTCGCCCTGAGGAGCCGTTGAGCCTGTCGAACCTCTCCCCAGCACGAACGGATGGACGGCGGATGGAGAGCGGATGGCGAACAATGGGTCGCTCCGCCCCCGTTACGCCGGCAGGTCGCGAAACGCCGCATCCTTGTCGGTGCGGATTTCGCCGGGCAGGCCCAGCACGCGCTCGGCGATGATGTTCTTCAGGATCTCGTCGGTGCCGCCGGCGATGCGCAGGCCCGGCGCGTTGAGCGTCGCCGACTGGAACAGCCCGCGCAGCGGCGCCAGCGCGGGGTCGGCGATGATGCCGTACTGATCCTCCGCCTCGACCGCGGAGTTGCCGATGTCCTGCAACTGGTTGGCGGCGATGATCTTCCCGATCGAGCTTTCCGGCCCCGGCGTCTGGCCGCGGCTAAGCGCGGTGATCGTGCGCATCCGCGTGTTGCGCAGCCCCTCCGCCTGCACCCACCAGTCGGCCAGTTTCTGGCGGAAGGCGGGATCGTGGAGCAGCTTGCCGCCGTCCGCGCCGTCCACCTCGCGCGCCAGCTTCAATATCTCCTTCGGCCCCGCGCCGCCGCCGCCGCCGACCGCCAGCCGCTCGTTCATCAGCGTCACCAGCGCGACCTTCCACCCGGCATCGACCGCGCCGAGCCGCTGCGAATCGGGGATGCGCACGTCGGTGAAATAGACTTCGTTGAAGTTCGAGCCGCCCGACATCTGGTGGATCGGCCTGATCTCCACCCCCGGCGCGCGCAGGTCGAGCCAGAACATCGTCAGCCCCTTGTGCTTGGGCACGTCGGGGTTGGTGCGCACCAGCACGATGCCGAAGTCGGAATAATGCGCGCCCGACGTCCACACCTTCTGCCCGTTGACGACCCAGTCGTCGCCGTCGCGGACCGCGCGGGTGCGGATCGCCGCGACGTCCGATCCGCCGGCGGGTTCGGAAAACAGCTGCGACCAGATTTCCTCGCCGCGCAGCGCCGGGCCGACGAACCGCTGCTTCGTCGCATCGTCGGCGAAGGCCATGACGGTGGGGATGCACATCCCCAGCCCGATCGTGAAATAGCCGTACTGGACCGGGTGCCTGGCCTCTTCCTGTCCGAAGATGACGCTCTGGATCGGGGTGCCGCCGCCCCCGCCCCATTCCTTCGGCCAGGTGATCTGCGCATAGCCGGCCGCGGCCTTGCGCGCCTGCCACGCGCGTGCCGCGGCCATGTCGTCGCCATGGTCGATCGCCTTGTGCGCGGCGACGTTCGCGGCCAGCCAGTCTCGCGCGCGAGCGCGATATTCAGCTTCGTCGGCGGTATCGTTGAAGTCCATCGTGCCGTTCCTCGCTTCAGGCCGCGTTGCGGCGTTCGAGCTGCGCGACCAGCCGCTCGCGCCATACTGCGGGCGCCCCCGCGACCAGCGCCAACTGGCGCGAGCGGCGGTAGTGGAGCTGCGGATCGGCTTCCCAGGTGAAGCCGATGCCGCCGTGGGTCTGGATATTCTCCTTGGCGGCGAACCAATAGGCCTCGCTGGCGGCGACGCGCGCGGTCGCGGCGGCGAGCGGCAGTTCGGCCGCGCCGCTGCCCAGCGCCCAGGCGCCGTAATAAGCGTTCGAGCGCGCGATCTCGTTCTTGACGTAGATGTCGGCCAGCTTGTGCTTGATCGCCTGATAGCCGCCGATCGCGCGGCCGAAGGCGTGCCGCTGAAGCGCATAGTCCTTCGCCATTTCCAGCGCGCGGTCGGCGCCGCCCAGCTGCTCGAACGCCAGCAGCACCGCCGCGCGGTCGAACACCGCCTGCATCGCGGCGAAGCCGTCCTCGTCGCCCAGCCGCTCGGCGGGCACGCTGTCGAACACGATCCTCGCGGCGGCGCGCGTCGGGTCGAGCGTCGCGAGCGGCTCGGCGGCGACCGGCCCCTCGACCAGGTACAGGCCGTCGTCGGCCAGCACGACCAGCAGGTCGGCGATCTGCCCGTCGGTGACCGGGATCTTGGTGCCGCTCAGCCGGCCGTCGGCAACGCGCGTCGCGATCCGCCCCGGCGCGACCGCGCCCGGCCCTTCCGACGTGGCGAAGGCGCCGATGACCTCGCCCGCCGCGATCTTCGGCAGCCAGCGCGTCTTCTGTTCCTCGCTGCCCAGCAGCATCAGCGCCTCGGCGACGAAATAGACCGTGGAGGCGAACGGCACCGGCGCGAGCGTGCGGCCCAGTTCCTCCGCCAGCGCGCACAGTTCGAAATGGCCCAGCCCCAGCCCGCCATAGGCCTCCGGAATCGCGGCGCCGAGCCAGCCCTGCGCCGCGATCGCGCGCCACAGCGCGTCGTCATGATGCCGGTCGTCATCGTCGAGGACGCCGCGCACCACCGCGGTGTCGCAGCGGGCGCCCAGGAAGCGGCGCGCCTCCTCCTTCAGCATCTTCTGCTCGTCGGAATAGTCGAAGTTCATCGGCGCTACCTCGGCTGCATGCGGATGGCGCCGTCCAGCCGGACGTCCTCGCCATTGAAATAGGGGTTGCGGATCATCTCCAGCGCCAGCCGCGCATATTCGTCGGCGCGGCCCAGCCGCTTCGGGAACGGCACCATCGCGCCCAGCGCCGCCTTCACCTGCGGCTTGGCGCGCGCCAGCAGCGGGGTGTCGAAGATGCCGGGCAGGATCGTGTTGCAGCGGATCGCCTCCGCCGCCAGATCGCGTGCGACGACCAGGGTCATGCCGATGATCCCGGCCTTGGCGGAGGCATAGGAGATCTGGCCGACCTGCCCTTCCTCCCCCGCGACGCTGGCGGTGTTGACGATCGCGCCGCGATCGCCGTCGGCGGTCGGCGGCAGCGTCATCATCCCCGCCGCCGCGCCGACGATGCAGCGGAACGTGCCAACCAGATTGAGTTCGAGCGTCGCGCGATAATTGTCGATCGGATAGGGGACGATCGTGCCATCGTCCTTCGACCGGGCCACCGTCTTGTTCGGGCCGCCGACGCTGCCGCCGGCGCAATTGACCAGCACCCGTTCCTGCCCGTTGGCGGCGCGCGCCGCGGCGAAACCGGCATCGACCGACGCCTGGTCGGTGACGTCGACATGGCAGAAGGTCGCGCCGATCGCCCGCGCCACATCGGGGCCGATATCGGCATTGCGATCGAACAGCGCGACGCGGCAGCCCGCGGCGATCAGCGCCTCCGCCGTGGCGCGCCCCAGTCCGGACGCGCCCCCGGTGACGACCGCCGCTATATCGCGGCCAAGCTGCACATCCCTCTCCCTCTTGCCGGGTTATCAAGGGATAACGTCTGTTATGGTGACGCGCGCGTCAAGAGGCTTGGCGTGGTTACGCGATGATCCGCACCGGCACCGACTTGGCGGCCGGGACGTGGCTTTCCTCCGCATGATGTTCCAGCGGAATCAGCGGGTTGCACTCGGGGTAATAGGCCGCGATGCAGCCGAGCGGAACATTGTATTCGACGACGATCAGGTCGCCGACGCGCCGGTCGTGATTGTCGCCCGCGTCGCTCGCCAGCGTCACCTTCTGCCCGCTCGACAGCCCCGCCTTCGCGATATCGTCGCGGTTCATCAGCACCACCTGCCGCGTGCCGTTGATCCCGCGAAACCGGTCCGAATAGCCGTAGACGGTGGTGTTGAACTGGTCGTTCGACCGCAGCGTCAGCAGGCGGTAGCGCCCGTCCGCGGCGGCGAAGCCGGTGGCGTTCAGCTCCTTGGGCGACAGGAATTCCGCCTTGCCGCTGGGCGTGTCCCATTCGCGCCCGGATGCCTTGTTGCCCTTCCAGAAGCCCGCCGGCTCCTCGGCGAGGCGCTCGTTGAAGCGGGCGAAGAAGTGGGGGAAGATCGCGGCGATCTCGTCGCGGATCAGCGCATAGTCGCCGACCCATTCGTCCCATTTCACCGCCGGATTGGCGGGCAGCAGCGCCCTGGCGATGCCGGCGACGATCGCGGGTTCGGACAACAGGTGCGGGCTGGCCGGATCGACCTTCCCCAGCGAGGCGTGGATGACGCTGGTCGAATCCTCCACCGTCACGCGCTGCGGCCCGCTGTCCTGAAGATCGCGCTCGATCCGGCCCAGGCACGGCAGCAGCCAGGTGTCGCCCGCGGCGGGCAGCAGGTGGCTGCGGTTGAGCTTGGTGGCGATCTGCACCGACAGGTCCATCCGCTGCCACCCGTCCTCGACCAGATCGGTTTCCGGCACCGCGCGCGCGAAATTGCCGCCCAGCGACAGGAATGCCTTCACCGTGCCGTCGATGATCCCGCGGCACGCCTCCACCGTATCCAGTCCCTTTTCGGTGGGCGGGGTGAAGCCGTAGCGTTCCTTGAGCGCATCGACCGGGGCCAGCTCGGTCTTCTCGGTGATGCCGACGGTGCGCTGCCCCTGTACGTTGCTGTGGCCGCGCACCGGGCACAGCCCGGCGCCCGGCTTGCCGATGTTGCCGCGCATCAGCATCAGATTGACGAGCATGCGGACGTTGTCGACGCCCTTCACATGCTGGGTCAGCCCCATGCCATAGATTGCGATCGCCGCCTTGGCGCGCGCATAGGTGGCCGCGACCGTCTCGATCGCGGCGCGCGTCAGCCCCGATTCACGCTCGATATCCGCCCAGTCGGCGGCCTGCACGCTGGCGGCGAAGTCGGCATAGCCATGGGTGTGGCGCGCGATGAAGTCATGATCGAGGCGGTCGTTGTCGATCAGCCACTTGGCGATGCCGGTCATCGCGGCGATATCGCCGCCGGCGACCACCTGATGATATTGGGTCGCGATCGGGGTTTCGCCGCCGGTCGCCATCTCGATCGGGTTCTGCGGATCGGTGAACCGCTCCAGCCCGCGTTCGCGCAGCGGGTTGAACACCACGATCGGTGCGCCGCGCTTGTGCACGCCGCGCAACTGGTGGAGCATCCGCGGGCTGTTGGTCGCGACATTCTGCCCGAAGTGCAGGATGCAGTCGGTGTGGTCGAAATCCTCGATCTTCACGGTGCCCACCGGCACGCCGATCGACGCCTTCAGCCCCACCGAGGTCGATTCGTGGCACATGTTCGAACTGTCGGGCAGGTTCTGGTTGCCGTACAGCCGCGCCATCAGCTGCCACAGGAACGAGGTTTCCAGGCTGGCACGACCCGAGGCGTAGAAGACCACCGAACGCGGATCGAGCGGCTTCAGCCGCGCGGCGATCGCGGCGAACGCCTCCTCCCACGGCGCGACGACATAGCGGTCGGTCGCGCGGTCGTAGCGCATCGGATGGGTCAGCCGCCCGGCTTCCTCCAGCCGGTAGTCGCTCCACCCGCGCAGCTCGGTCAGCGTGTGCTGGCGGAAGAACGCCGGGGTGACGCGCTGCGACGTGATTTCCCACGCCGTCGCCTTCGCGCCATTCTCGCAGAATTCGGCGGTGTGCGTCGGGTTCGGCTTGGCCCAGGCGCAGCTGACGCAGGCGAAGCCGTCGGGCTTGTTCTGGCGCAGCAGCTCGGCACTGGTGACGACCGGATTGCCCTCTCGCGGGATGATGTCCGCCAGCGAGCGGAGCGATCCCCATCCGCCCGCCGGGCCGGGATAGGGGGTGAAATCGGGGCGGTCGTCATGTTGCTGGGTCATGGCACACCTAACGCACGGGATCGGCAATCAGCACCGCGTCGTCGCGCGCCAGGCTGACCAGCGTCAACCCCGCCGCGGCGGCGCGCGACAATGCCAGCGTGGTCGCCGCGGATACCGTGACCAGCATCGGGCACGCGGCCAGCGCCGCCTTTTCCACCAGTTCGTACGAACAGCGCGACGACAGCAGCGCGAAGCCGCCGTCCCACGCCATCGCAGCCCGCGCCATCGCGCCGATCAGCTTGTCGAAGGCATTGTGGCGGCCGACATCCTCGCGCGCGCAGCGGATCGTGCCGTCGGCGGCGCACAGCATCGCGGCATGGGCGGCGCCGGTCGCGGCGTTGAGCGGCTGATGCGCGCGCATCGCCGCCAGCGCGGCGAACACCGCCGCCATCGGCGCGGTCGCGGCGGGGACGCGCGGCAGCGGGCGGTGGATGGCGTCGAGATTGTCCATCCCGCACAGTCCGCACGAACTGTCGCTAGCGCGCCGCCGCACGCGGTCGGCGACCGCCGCGGCGCGCGCCGGGGGCACGGCGAGCCGCACGATCGTCCCGCGCGGCGTGTCATGCACGTCGATCGCCGCCAGCTCCGCCGCATCGGCGACGATCCGTTCGGACAGCGCGAATCCGGTCGCGAAATCGGCAAGGTCGGCGGGGGTCGCCATCATCACCGCATAGCCCAGGCCGTTGACCTCGATCGCGACCGGTGCCTCCTGCGCGATCGCGCGGCGGTGCGACTCGGTTCGGCCATCGGGAAAGGCGCGGGAGAATTCATGGTCCATGCGTCCCGGCTTGTGCCCGATCCGCCGCCGTGCCGCCATCGCCGTTGCGGGATAACTTTAGTTATGCCACCTTGCCCTGCAAAGAAGCCTTGGGGAGAGGATGATGACGCAGCGGCAGACGATCGTCGTGGAGCGGCGCGGCGCGACCGAATGGGTGACGATGAACCGTCCCGACCGGCTGAATGCGCTGGACGACGTGATGGTCGGCGAACTGTCCGACTATTTCCGCGCGCTGGCGACCGACCGCGACGTGCGCGTCGTCGTGCTGCGCGGGGCGGGCGGCGCCTATTGCGCGGGGCTGGACCTGAAGGCCGATCCGGTCGAGCGCGACACGATCGACCGGCTGCGCCACCAGCGGTCGATCGCGGAGATCGTGATGGCGATGCGCTACGCCCCGCAGCCGATCGTCAGCCTGATCCACGGCCCCGCATGCGGCGGCGGCTTCGCGATGGCGCTGGCGTCGGACGTGCGGATCGCGGGGGAGAGTGCGCGGATGAACGCCGCCTTCATCCGCATCGGCCTGTCGGCGTGCGATATCGGCGTCAGCTATTTCCTGCCGCGGCTGGTCGGCGCGTCGCTGGCCGCCGAACTGATGCTGACCGGCGATTTCATCCATGCCGAGCGCGCGCTGGCGTGCGGCCTGGTCAGCCGGATCGTCCCCGATGCCGAACTGGAGGCGGCGGCCGTGCCGCTGGTGGAACGGATGCTGGATGCCTCGCCGCTGGGGCTGCGGCTGACCAAGGAGTGTCTGCGGATGAGCATCGACGCGCCCTCGCTGGAAGCGGCGATCGCGATGGAGGATCGCAACCAGATGCTGACCGTCGGCGACAATGCCTTTGCCGAGGGGCTGGCCGCCTTCCTGGAGAAGCGCCGCCCCGATTACAGCAAGGTCGCGCGCGCATGAGCGCGCCGGCGGGGCGCGTCGCGCTGGTGACGGGCGCAGGGCGCGGGATCGGGCGCGCGATCGCGCTGCGGCTGGCGCAGGACGGCGCGGACGTGGCGGTCAATTACCGCCGCGATGCGGATGCCGCGGCGGAGGTGGTCGCCGCGATCGAGGCGATGGGGCGGCGCGCGCGCGCCTATCCCGCATCGGTCGATTCGTTCGACGCCTGCGCCGCGCTGGTGGACGCGGTCGCGGCGGATTTCGGGGCGATCGACATATTGGTCAACAACGCCGGCATCGCCAGCCGCGGGCAATCGGTGGCCGATACCGATCCGGCCGAGCTGGAACGCGTGGTGCGCACCCATGCGCTGGCGCCGCATTATCTGTCGAAACTGGTCATCCCGTGGATGCGCCAGCGCCCGCGCGGCGATATCGTGATGATCTCGTCGGTGGCGACCTTGTACCACGCCGCCAATGGCGCGCCGTACAACATGGGCAAGGCGGCGGCGGAGGCGCTGGCGCAGACGCTGGCCAAGGAGGAGCGCGTCCACGGCATCCGCGTCAACATCGTCGCGCCGGGGCTGACCGTCACCGACATGGGCAAGCGGCTGGCGATGGCGACGCGCGGGGTGGCCGACATTCACGAACTGGACGCGCAGTCGCCATTCGGCCGCGTTTCCACGCCCGAGGACGTCGCGGCGGCGGTCGCCTTCTTCGTGTCGGCGGATGCCGATTATGTCACGGGGCAGAAGATCAACCTGCACGGCGGCGGGTAGCGCGACCGCCCGCGAGGGCCAAGCGCCGGACATTGTGGCGAAATCTTGATCGAGTTGATAGCCGCGCGCGGTCGGGCGGCGCATGATGCATCAGCGCCGCCGCGTGCCGGCGGCCCCCTTCGCTCGATCAGAAAGGTTGCGCCATGTCAGCCACCGACGATGCCGAATTCTTCCGCCGCCGTTCGGATCAAGAACGTGCCCTCGCCCGCGAATCGGACGTCAAGGCGATCCGCCGGCTCCACCTCGACCTCGCCGAACGCTATACCCAGCGGCTGCGCGACGTCGTCGCGCGCAAAAGCGCGGACACGTCCGCCCGATCGTAGCGGCGCGCGGTCAGGACGGGTCGTCGATCCGATAGTGGATCGGCTTGAAACTGCCGCCGTTCGATGCCGGCGCAGAACAGGCGGTCAGCCCGATCACCAGATCCATCCGCGCGCGCAGCACGATCCGGTCGCCCGCAACGCTGGTGGGGGGCAGCACCTCCAGCCGTCCGGTCGCGCCATCGACCGGCACGTTCATGAAGCAGTTGAACGCGACCGGGATCGCGTCCTCCGTCACCCCGAACGGCGCCAGCGCCTCCGCCAGATTGCCGAAGCAGCCGCGATGCGGCGGCAGATCGGGGTAGAAATGGTGGAACGTGTCGTAAGAACATGGCGTCAGCAGGAAATCGTGCCGCCCGACGCTGTCCTCGACGATCTCCAGCATCGGGCGCGAGCGGTTGGAATAGAGCAGGTGGCCGGTGGTCAGCCGGATCGTCTCGGCATAATCGAGCGTGCGACCCGACGAGATCACCTCGCGCACGTCCGCCGCATTATAGGCGAGCAGGTCGGCGACCTGCCGCCCCTCCGCATCGATCACGGTCAGCAGCTGCCCGGCCGCCAGCCGGAACCCCGCCCCGCTGCGCGGCCCGATCACCTGCGTGCCCGCGTCGCTCATGCCGTGTCCCCGCCGCCGTAGTGGAACGGGCAGCGCCATTGCGGATCGACCGCGCGGCCACTGTACTGGCGCGCCTCGCTCATCTCGCCGTGGCGGGCGAGCATCGGGTTGCGCGATCCGGCAATCGCCTCGTCGCGGACCATGATCGCCTCGCGCATCGTTTCGTAGCGGCCGTCGGCGCGCAGCGTTTCGAACTGGTCGTGGAGGTTGAACACCAGCGTCGGGCGTTCGAACCGCCGCGCCGGGCGCGACGCGGCGGGGTGCAGCCCGACGACGAAGAACGCCTCCCCGCCGAAGCTGAGCGAGAAATGCGGATCGTCCGGATCGGCGCTGACGCGCGCGTCATACGACTGGCCGCGCCACACGTCCTTGTCCGACAGCGACTGCAGCCGCTGCCACAGCGCCGCCTCGAACGCGGGTTCGTCGAGCGCGTCCGGCCCGTCGAACACCACCGCGAAGCTGCGGAACAGCCCGGGTTCGGCGCGGTAGTCCGCGGCGAAGCGCATCAGCGCGTCGTGGATGCGCAGATCGTCCCAGGCGCTGTCGATACGGCTGCACGCCAACACCATCAACGTGCCGCGCGCCAGCGCCGCCTTGGCCCCGACGCAGGGGAAATCGCGCGCCGCGACGTGGCGCTGGAGCAATGTCTCCAGCGCGGATTGCGCATCGTGAACCCATGGAAACATGGGAGTGGTAGGAATGGTCATAGGGCCGACGATACGGCCCGCGCGGGCGATTCGTTCCGCGCAATCAGGCTGATGCCGATCAACCGCGCGCCGCCGGGGCGGGCGCGCGGCGGGTCGGCGGCGTCACACGCGCATCGGCATCAGCACGTAGAGCGCCGGGCTCTTGTCGTTCTCGCGGATCAGCGTCGGCGCGGCGGCGTCGGCCAGGTGGACCTCGACCGTGTCGGTGTCGATCTGCCCCAGGATGTCGAGCAGGTAGCGGCTGTTGAAGCCGATCTCGAACGGCAGCGACACATATTCGCCGGGCACTTCCTCCGCCGCGGTGCCGTTTTCCGGGCTGGTCACCGACAGCGTGATCTTGTCGCGATCCAGCGCCATCTTGACCGCGCGGGTCTTCTCGGTGGCGATCGTCGAGACGCGGTCGACGCCCTCCATGAAGCTCTTGGGATCGAGCTTCAGGATCTTGTCGTTGGCGGTCGGGATGACGCGGCTGTAATCGGGGAAGGTGCCGTCGATCAGCTTCGACGTCAGGATCGCCTGCCCTAGGTCGAAGCGGATCTTCGTCCCCGACAGCGACACGCCGACCGAGCCGTCGACCTCGTCGAGCAGCTTGCGCAGTTCGGCGATGCATTTGCGCGGCACGATCACGTCGGGCATGCCCTCGGCGCCCTGCGGCTGGTCGACGGTGACGCGCGCCAGCCGGTGGCCGTCGGTCGCCGCCGCCTTCAGCACGCCCTCCGTGGTATGGAGGAAAATGCCGTTGAGGTAATAGCGCGTCTCCTCGGTGGAGATGGCGAAGCGCGTCTTGTCGATGATCTGCCGGAGCGTCTCGACCGGCAGCTCGAACTGGTGCGGCAGCTCACCCTCGGCGATCACCGGGAAATCGTCGCGCGGCAGCGTGCCGAGCGAGAAGCGCGCGCGGCCCGCGACGATCGCCATCCGCCCGTCGGCCGCGGTGATCGACACCTGCGCGCCCTCCGGCAGCTTGCGCGCAATGTCGAACAGCGTGTGCGCCGACACGGTGGTCGCGCCCGGCTGGTCGACAGCGGCGGCGACCGATTCGTTGATCTGCAGGTCGAGGTCGGTCGCCATCAGCCGCAACTGCCCCTCGGCGGTCGCCTCCAGCAGCACGTTCGACAGGATCGGAATGGTGTTGCGCCGCTCCACCACCGACTGGACGTGGCTCAACCCCTTCAGCAGCGTCGCGCGTTCGATCGTCGCCTTCATCTCAACTCTTCCCCCGGCCCGCAGGTCATCAAACTCACCAGGGGCAATTGGCCGACTTTTCCTAGCCAAAGATGAAGGGCCGGAGCAAGCGCCCCGACCCTCCATAACGGTCCCAAGCCGGTGGCACGGCCGATTTCCTGTGGAAAACCGGCCGCACGATGCGCGTCAGAAGCGGATGCCGATGCCCGCCATCAACTGATGCCGGTCGAGGTCGATGTCGACGTTGTCGACATTGCCATAGTGCGAATAGCGATATTCGCCCTTGATGAACGACGTCGGCGACAGCTTGTACTCAAGCCCCGCTCCGACGCGGAACCCGTCGAGGTTCACCTTGTCGATCGTCTCGGTCGCGCCGGCGGCGCCGGTGGTGTAGCGGCTTTCGACCCGTGCGTTGGTGTAGCCGCCCTTGGCATAGACCATCGCCTGCGGCGAGATCACCGCGCCGATGCGCCCGCCCAGATAGATGTCGCGTCCCGCCTCGACCGAGAAACGGTCGCCCGCGGCCAGCGCATTGTAGGTGCGCGTGCTGGTGGTCGCGTCGGTCAGTTCGCCTTCCAGGCCGAACACGGTGTTGCCGCGCTGGAAATCGTAGCCGACGAGGCCGCCGTAGGTGAAGCCGCTGGTGCCCTCCGACGAACCGTCGCCGCCGTCCTGGACGTTGTCATAGCCGGCCAGCGCCTCAACGCGGCCACCGGCGAACGGGCCGTCCTGCGCCATCGCGGGGGCCGCCAGCATCGCGCCGAACGCGGCCGCGGCGGTGGCCATTGCAAGCTTACGCATGTCTCACTCCAGTTACCCACCCCAGAACGCGGGGCGTGGCGTTCAAATAACGGATCGCGGCGGCGTTGCATGAACCCTGCCTAAACAGGAAAAATCGTTGCTTTTCGGCAACAGCGGGGGGACAGGACGGGAATGACCGCGACCCGCCACGGACGTGACTTCATCGCCCGCCACGGCGAAACCGTCTTCAACGCCGCGCGCCGGTTGCAGGGCGACGCGCCGCACACCCCGCTGACCCGCGCCGGCTTCGCCCAGGCCGAGGAGATGGGCCGCGCGCTGCGCGATGCGCTGGGCGAGAAGCCCGCGCTGACGCTATGGGCCAGCCCCACCGGCCGCGCGTTGCAGACGCTGGCGATCGTCGCCGAGCATCTGGGGCTCGACTGGCACGAGGCGCGCACCGACGAACGACTGACCGAGATCGGCATGGGATCATGGGGCGGGCGTTATTACGCCGATGTGGTGGAGGAGGTCGGCCCGGTGATCCTGCCCGGCGGCCTCTTGAAATGCGCCCCCGATGGCGAGCGGTACGATGCGATCGCGGCGCGCGTGTCCGGCTGGCTGGCCGATACGAACGACGATCCGGGCGACCGGCTGGTCATCATGCACGGCATTTCCAGCCGCGTGCTGCGCGGTGTGATGACCGGCGCGCCGGCCGATCCGTGCGGCGCGCCGGTGCTGCCGGGCCATCCGCAGGGGACCGTGACGCTGATCGAGCGCGGGCGCGAGCAGGTGGTGCACCTGGGCACGGGGCACGCGCCGGCGTGACGCACCGGTGATCTGGGCGCTGGCGCTGGCGCTGGCGGGCGAGCGCGTCGCGCTGGGCGTATGGCACCGCTGGGCGGCGATTCGCGAGGCCGGCAGCGTGGGCGGGGCCGGGCCGCGGCGCTGCTTCGCGATCGCGCAGCCGGTGCTGCCCGGCGGCGACAGCGACCGGCGCGGCGCCTTCGGCAGCGTCGCCGCGCGGCAGGGCGCGGCGCGCGCGCCGGCGGTCTTCTTCCGCCTGTCGCACGCGCGCGGGGCCGGCGCGGCGATCACGCTGGTCGTGGGCGAACGGCGGTTCGCGCTGGTCGGCGACCGGGCAACCGCGCGCGCGCCCGACGCGGCGACCGACCGCGCGATCCTGAACGCGATACGCAGCGCGCGCGCGATGACGCTGGTGACGCTGGATGCCGCGGGGCGGACGATCGCGGACACCTATCCGCTGGCGGGCGCCGCCACCGCGATCGACGCGGCGCAGCTGGGCTGCCGGTAGCGGATACTGGAAAAACCCGCGCGATCCAGCTATATCGCCGCGATGCTGACAGAGCCGGCCGCCGCCATGCCCATTCCGGGGCACATCGATCCCGTGCCCGTCCCGCGCGCGCCGACGCTGCGCGAGGATGGCCGCACCGACCTGATCGGGCTGTCCAAGGAACAGCTGCGCGAGACGCTGGCCACGGCCGGGATGGACGCGCGCCAGGCCAAGCTGCGCGCCAAGCAGATCTGGCACTGGATCTACAACCGCGGCGCGACCGATTTCGCCGCGATGACCGATATCGCCAAGGCGCAGCACCCGTGGCTGGCCGAGCGGTTCGTGGTCGGCCGGCCGGACGTGGTGGAGGCGCAGGTGTCGACCGACGGCACGCGCAAGTGGCTGCTGCGCTCCCCCGACGGGCAGGATTACGAGATGGTGTTCATCCCCGACGCCGATCGGGGGACGTTGTGCGTGTCGAGCCAGGTCGGCTGCACGCTCAACTGCCGCTTCTGCCACACCGGGACGATGCGGCTGGTCCGCAACCTGACCGCGGGGGAGATCGTCGGGCAGGTGATGCTGGCGCGCGATTCGCTGGGCGAATGGCCCAGCCAGCCCGAAGGGCGGATGCTGACCAACATCGTGATGATGGGGATGGGCGAGCCGCTGTACAATTTCGACGCGGTGCGCGACGCGCTGAAGCTGGTGATGGACGGTGACGGGCTGGCGCTGTCGAAGCGGCGGATCACGTTGTCGACGTCGGGCGTCGTGCCGATGATGGCGCGCGCGGGGGCGGAGATCGGCGTCAACCTGGCGGTGTCGCTCCATGCCGTGACCAAGGAGGTGCGCGACGAAATCGTCCCGCTGAACCGCAAATACGGCATCGAGGAACTGTTGCAGGCGTGTGCCGACTATCCCGGCGCCAACAACGCCCGGCGCATCACGTTCGAATATGTGATGCTGAAGGACAGGAACGATTCGGACGCCGAGGCGCACGAACTGGTCCGGTTGCTGCGCCAGTACAAATTGCCCGCCAAGGTCAACCTGATCCCGTTCAACCCGTGGCCGGGCGCGCCGTACGAAACCTCCACCCCCGAACGGGTGCGGCGGTTCAGCGAGATCGTGTTCGAGGGCGGCATCTCCGCCCCCGTGCGCACGCCGCGCGGGCGCGACATCGACGCGGCGTGCGGCCAGCTGAAGACCGCGGCGGAAAAGAAGAGCCGCGCCGAACTGGACCGGCTCGCCGCGGAAAAGCAGGCCGCGCTCGGCTGATCCCCGCCGGCGGCGCCGGCCGGGACGGCGTCAGCCGGCATCGTGGTGCGCGGCCAAGTGCATCGACCAGAAACGGTCGGCGCCGTCGACCAGCTGCGATACCTGCCGTTCGGCGGCATCGACCTGCGCGGTGACGTCGCGGAACGCCGCGTCGAGCCGCCGGTGCGCGTCCTCCAGCGCATGGGCATGGCGGACCGCCAGGTCGCCGTTCCCCGCGATCTCGCGCGCGGCCCGCGCCACCGCGGCGACCTCCACCCGCTCCGCCTGCATCATCGTGCGCACCGCGGCGGCGCGCGCATGGACGTCGTTCAGGCGGCCGCGGATCACCGCATGGGCGCCGGCCACTTCGCCCACGCCGTCACGGATGGCGTCGACATGGTCGGAAATGCCGCCCGCCGCGCGGCTGATCTGGTCGGTCAGCAGCCTGGCCTCCTGCGCCACCACGCGAAAGCCCTGCCCCGCCTCACCGGCGCGCGCCGCCTCGATCGTCGCGTTGATCGCCAGCAGCCGGCTCTGCGCCGCCAGCGCGCCGATCTGGTCGAGGACCGGGCCGATCGCGCGCGCGTGGTCGGCCAGCTTCGCCACCGCGGCGTTGCTGCGCTCCGCGGCCTCGCGCGCCTGGCCCGCGACGCCCGCGGCATCGTCGATCGCGTCGGCCGCCTCGCCGATCGTGCCGTTCAGCCGCCCCGCGGCATCCGCCGCCGCGGCCATGCCGGTCGATGCCTGCGCCGACAGTCCGGCGATGTCGCCGACCCGTGCGGCGACGATGTCGGTCGCCGCCGCGGCATCGTCACCGCGCGCGCGGATCGCGGCGGCGACGCGCGCGACGCCGCCCACCGTCTCGCCCACGTCGCCGCGGAACTGGCGCGCGGCATCGGTCCGCGCCCGTGCCAGCGTCGCCCGCTGCGCCTCCTGCGTGATGTCGTCATAGGTCAGCACCCCGCCGCGGGCCGGATAGGGGCGATAGACGATGCGCAGCACCGTCCCGTCGTCATAATGGTGATCGAGCTGGCGGTCGGTCCCCGCGCGCTTCCAGCTGCGATGATTGTCGAGCACCCGTGCGACGCGCGCCGTATCCCAGCCCACGCTGCGCCCGACATGCTCCAGCAGCTGCGCCAGCGTCGTCCCGGGCACGATCGCGCCGGGCGGGAGCGCGAACAGCCGGTGCATCCGCTCGTTGACCAGCAGCACCGTCTCGTCCTCATCCAGCACGACGATGCCGTTGGTCATGTGATCGAGTGCGACGGACAACAGGTCGCGCCCCACGTCGGTCCGGTCGCCCACTGATGTTTCCCCTGTCGGCCGCGGCCAAGCACCGGGCCTTACGAACCGCACGCCGCCGTGACAACGACGACCGCGCAACGCATTGACGCAGCACGCGCCAGCGCCCACGGTCCCCGCCCCGACGACGCCTGTCCCATCCGCTGGAACGACGAAAGGAATGGC
>NZ_LSJO01000040.1:0-337 GCF_001556735.1 Sphingomonas sp. CCH9-F2
GAGGGGAGGAGGATTGAAGATCGGTGTCGAGGACATGGGGTCCAGCACGACATCAGGAGACACGTCATGAACATCGGTCAGATCAAGCAGAACGACGCGGGCATCTTCATGGGCCGCATTTCCACCCTCGCGGTCGCGATGACGATCGCGCTGAAGCCGGTCCAGTCGTCCAATCCGCGCGCCCCGCGCTACGAGATCCATGCGCTCACCCCGGGCCGGACGTGGGTGCAGGTCGGCGCGTTCTTTGAACTCACCTCCAACAACACCGGCGAGGCGTTCCTCAACGGCCGCATCGACGATCCGTCGCTCGCCGCGCCGCTGCAGGTCTCGGCCTTCC
>NZ_LSJO01000400.1:0-10737 GCF_001556735.1 Sphingomonas sp. CCH9-F2
CCCCAGCCCCGCCCGTCAACCCAGCAAAAGCTGGGGTCTCCCGCCGCAGCCGTTTCTCCCTTCCCCGAAAGATCCCGGCCTTCGCCGGGATGACGAGTGGGCAGGGACGTCGGACTACCGCTGACAGCCGGAACACCTCTCCGCGTGCGGTCCCGCCCCCTCAGAACAACTCCCCCTGCGCACCCGCCGGCGGCCGGAACAGATCGCAGCGCAGGTCCAGCTTGCGCCGCGCATCGTCGAACCCCGCCCTGCCACGCGCGATGCGGAAGCGTGTGCGCAGCAGGTCCGCCCACGGCCCCTGGCCCTTCATCCGCATGCCGAAGCGCGGATCGTTGTCCCGACCGCCGCGCAGCGACTGGATGATCGCCATCACCTTGCCCGCGCGGTCCGGGAAATGTTCGTCCAGCCACGCGCGGAACAGCGGCGCGACCTCCCACGGCAGCCGCACCGGGATGTAGGAGATGCCGCGCGCGCCCGCCGCCGCGGCACGCGCGACGATCGCCTCCACCTCGCCATCGGTGATCGCGGGGATCACCGGCGCCATGTTGACATAGGTGGGGACGCCCGCGTCGCTCAGCGCCCGCACCGCGCGCAGCCGCCGCTCGGGGGTGGGCGCACGCGGCTCGACGGTCATCGCGATCCGCGGGTCGAGTGACGTGACCGAGATCGCCACCGCCACCAGCCCGTCCGCCGCCATCGGCGCCAACAGGTCGATGTCGCGCACGACGCGGTCGGACTTGGTGGTGATGACCAGCGGGTGGCGGCATTGCGCCAGCACTTCGATCACCGCGCGCGTGATGCGCCATTCGCGCTCGATCGGCTGGTAGGGATCGGTATTGGTCCCCATTGCGATCGGCTGGCACAGATAGCCGGGCTTGCGCAGCTCCTCGCGCAACAACGCCGCCGCATCGGGCTTGGCGAACAGCCGCGTCTCGAAATCGAGTCCGGGAGAGAGATCGTGATAGGCATGGCTGGGCCGCGCGAAGCAATAGATGCAGCCGTGCTCGCAGCCCCGATAGGCGTTGATCGAGCGGTCGAAGGGGACGTCGGGGGACTGGTTGCGGGTGATGATCGTGCGCGCGTGCTCGACCGTGACAACGGTGCGGGGCGGGGCGGGGGCGCCGTCGACGGTGCTGCGCGAATCGAGCCAGTCGCCGTCCGCGTCGTGCTGCGGCAGGGCGAAGCGCGTGCTGACGGTGTTCACCGTCGCACCGCGTATCGCTCGGGTCCTGCCATCCGCCATGCCCCTCCATAGCGCGCCACGTGGAACAAAAAAAGAACAATCGCGCCGTTGCGCCCGCCATTGCGGTTCGTTACGCACGCGCCATCATCTGTTCTTCATTTTGTGCAAAGGGGCGTGTGATGCTGCGTTTTCTGGCCGCCGCGATGGCCGCGTTGTTCCTGTCGGTAACCCCCGCACTGGCGAAGGACGAGGCGCCGTGCGCCGCCGGAATGGTGTGCGCCAGCAACCCTGCCACCGTCGCCGCAGCACTGGTGAAGCGCGGCTATCAGGGGCTGCCGGGCAAGGATCAGACCGGCGATCCGCAGGTGGAAAGCGCCACGGACGGCTATTCCTACACCATCTTCTTCTACGGCTGCGAACAGGCCAAGCAGTGCGACTCGCTGCAATTCTACGCCTCGTTCAAGAATCCGGGCGGGATCGATGCGGCGGCGGTCAACGACTGGAATTCGCGCAAGCGCTTTTCGCAAATGGCGCTGGAGAAGAACGGCGCGGTCGTCCTGCGCTATGACGTCGCGACGATCGGTGGGCTGAACGCCACCAATTTCGCCGACGTGATCGACTGGTGGGCGACGATGGTGGGCTCGATCGACGATTTCTTCGACGAGCATAAGACCCCGGTGGCAGCGGCGAAGAAGCCCGCCGCCTGAGCGAGCGGGCGCCGCGTCAGCGCTCCAGAAGGCGCGGCATCAGCTCGACGAAGTTGCAGGGCCGGTGGCGGCTGTCGAGCTGGTCCTTCAGGATGCCGTCCCACGCATCCCTCACCGCGCCGGTCGATCCGGGCAGCGCGAAGACATAGGTGCCGCGCGCCACGCACGCGCAGGCGCGGCTCTGCACCGTCGACGTGCCGATCGTCTGGTAGCTGAGCCAGCGGAACAACTCGCCGAAACCGGGGATCATCTTGTCCGCGACGCGCTCCACCGCCTCGGGCGTCACGTCGCGCCCGGTCACGCCGGTGCCCCCGGTGGTGATGATGCAATCGACCTGCGGATCGTCGATCCAGCGGTGCAGCAGCGCGACGATCGCATCGGCATCGTCGCGCAGGATCGTACGCTCCGCCAGTACATGTCCCGCATCGCTCAGCCGCGCGACCAATGCGTCGCCCGACCGGTCCTCCGCCGGGCCGCGCGTGTCGGACACGGTCAGCACCGCGATGCGGACGGGAAGGAACGGGCGCGTGTCGTCGATCGGCATCGCGCGACGATAGGCGAGCGCAGCGCCCGGTGCCAGAGCGGCCGGCGTCAATCCTGCGTCGACGCCGACAGCAACCGGCGCAGCCCGGCGACATCGGCGACGCCGTCGACTTTGAAATAGGCGTTGACCCGGTCGCCGTCCGAATCGATCCGCCGGCCGGTCTGAACCGACAGGTCGCCCGATCCGTCGCGGCGCTCCCTGGTGGTGATCGCGCCCAGCCGGTCGAGCGAGATGGATTCCACCTCGGTGGTCCGCCCTTCGACGCGGCGGATCAGCCGCCGGTCGGTCAGCGCGTAAACGGTGCGGCCCGCGCGCCGCATCAGCGCGAACGGCCGCGCCAGCATCCACAGGCCGACCAGCACGAACGGCACCCCGAACAGCGGCATGACGATCCCGGCCAGCAGCGTGCCGGCGCTCGTTCCGCCGGCGCGCGCTGGGGCGATCCATGGCGACAGCGCCAGCGTTTCCCAGAACAGTGCGAAGGCGGTCCAGGGGATCGCGAACAGCCAGATTGCAAAGCTGCTGCGCATCGCCTGCGCGCGGCCGCGGCCCTGCCAGCGGATGCGTTCGCCGGGTTCAAGATCGTCGATCGGCACGGCGGCCGGGACCGGAGGCGGAACGTCCATGGCCCGGCATGTTATTGCGATGACGTAAATATCCGGTTGCGCGCTGCCGTATTCCCGGTGATGCCGGCGCGGTGGAGGAGAGGATCATGTTCGAGGAGCCGGGTTTCACGTTCGGCTATGATGCGGACGGCGGCATCTTGACGATCACGCTGGTGGGCTTGTGGACGATGCAGACGGTGGCGGCATATGCGGCCGCGACCGAGGAGCTGCGCGGCACGGCGCCGCCGGGCGTCACGTCCGACCTCACGCTCGTCGACCTGCGCCGCGCCCATCTGCACGTGCGGGACGTCGCGGCGGCGCTGTCGACGTTCCACGAACGCCATGCCGCGCAAACGCGCCGCACGGCGGTGGTCGTCGGCTCGGCGCTCGGCGCGATCCAGGCGCGGCGGATCAGCCCCGCGCGCGAGACGCGATCGTTCGCCGATATCGCCGCGGCGCGCGCCTGGCTGATCGCGCCGGACGGCGCGGACACGGACGGCTGACCGCGCGGCGGGGCGGGGCAGCGCTCCATCCGGATCGCGTCGTCATCGACGGGTCGGACGGCGGCGAACGCCATCGCGGCCAAGCGTCGCACCTCAGTTGGTGCGCGTCGTCCCGTCAGGCGCGACGGTCGCGTTCACCGCCAGCGCGGTGCCGGTCGACGGCGCCTTGATCCGCACCGCGCTCGCGCCCGGCAGGCCGGGGAAGCGCGGCCACATGCCCTGCGCCAGCGCGGAGCGGCTGGGGCTTTGCGCCTTGCCGCCCTGCGCCTCGTACATCCAGTAATTGCGCAGCACCGTCACCACATAGCCGCGCGTCTCCCAATAGGGGATGCTTTCGATGTAGAGCAGCGGGTCGCCGTTGTCGCGGACCATCCCGTTCCACTCGCCGACCGGCTTGGGACCGGCGTTATAGGCGGCGATCACCTTGGGCAGCAGCCCGCCGGTCAGCCCCATGTCGCGCAGCTTCTCGATATGGCGCTGGCCGATGTCGATGTTGGTCGACGGGCGGGTCAGCGCTGCCTGATCCACGGTCAGCCCGCGTTCGCGCATGTAATCGGTCGCGGCGGCGGGCATGATCTGCATCAGGCCGTAGGCGCCGGCGGGGCTGCGCACCTTGGTGCGGAAGCCCGATTCCTGCAGCGTGTGGGCGTAGACCAGCGCCTTGTCGATCCGCCAGCCGGTGTCGGGCGTCCAGCTCGGCATCGGATAGCGGGTGTCGGGGGTGGCGGCGACGCCGTTGGGCATGTTGTGCGCCAGCCACACGACCGTCGCGGGCAGGTCCAGCGTCTCCGTCAGGCGGATCAGGCTGCCGAAATCCGCCGGGTCGCCGATCCGCGCCTGATGGCGGATCACGGCGTCGGCGGCCTCGTTCTCGCCGATCTGCGACAGGGCGGCGGCGACGCGGACGTTGGGGCGGCGTTCCAGCCGCGCCCAATCGCTGGTCACGCGCTGCGGCCGGATCCGCTCGATCTCCAGCCCCAGCGCCTGCCGCGCGAGCAGGCCGTAGAAGGTTTCCTTGTACTGCGCGGCGGTCTTCAGCCGCGCCTCCACCCGGTCGGGCCGGCCGCAGCGCATGTCGGCGCGCGCGGTCCAGTACAGCGCGGTGGCGCGCAGGTCGACATCGGTGGCACGCGCGGCGACGGCCTCGAACCCCGGCTGGGTCGCGGCGCAATCGTCCTGCCGCCACGCCGCCAGCGCGCCGGTCCAGCGGCCGTTGAGCGCCCAGTCGCCGGTGCCGGCCGCGGCCTTGTCCGCCATCTGCCGCGCCTGCGTGTCGAGCCCCTGCAGGAAATAGATCCACGCGATCCGCGCCTGCCACTCGGTCTGCGCTTCCGGGGTCAGGCCGGGGGTCGCCTCCAGCAGCGCCTGCGCCTCGGCGCCCATGTCGCCCTTGATGAACGGCTGCATCTTCGTGGCGAGCTCGGCGGCGATCAGGTCGCTCTTCGTCGCCCTGGCGCGCGCGCGGACGGGAGCGCCGTCCTGCCAGATCAGCCGCTGCGCCACCGGCAGCACCGGCAGGCCGTCGACGATCCCGCGCGCTCGCGCGATGCGCAGCAATGCCTCGCCCTGCGGCAGTTCGGGCGCCTCGGCCAGCAGCTTGGCCGCCGCCTCGCCCGCCGTCTTGGGCGAACCCTTGGCGGTGTAGAGTTCCGCGCGGGCATAGGCGTGGAGCGGCCCGGGCGGCATCGCGTCCAGCGCGATCTGCGCATCGGACCAGCGCCCGTCGCGCAGCGCGGCGAAGACGGTGCGATAGCCGGCGGCCTGGTCGGCGGTCAGCTGGTCGGGGATGCCGGCACGCGCCGTCGCGGCGGCGGCGGTGCCGCGCGCGCTCGGTTCGGCGTTCGCCACGGCGGGGGCCAGCGTGGCGGCTGCCGCCATCAGCCATCCGCCGATCATCCGGCCGGCGATCATCCGGTTCTTCACGAATGCTGCTCCTTCATGAGCATCAGCAGGTCTCTCCACGCCTCGGTCTTCGCGGCGGGCCGATCCAGCAGAAAGCGCGGATGGTGGGTCGCCACGACCTCGATAATCGTGCCGTTTCTATGGTTAAGAGGGTGGTAACGTCCTCTGGCATCGGCGACGTTCATCGACAGGATCGCACGGCTCGCCGCATCGCCCATCGCCAGCAGCCGCTTCGGGGTGACCAGTTCGACGTGATGCCGTGCGATCGCGCCCAGCCGCGCCTCCACGTCGCGGGGCACACGGCCGGTGGTCGGGCGACGCGCGCAGACCGCCGCCAGCGCCACCTGTGCGCGGTCCAGCCCGATCGCGGCGAGCATCCGGTCGAACAGGCGCCCGACCGGCCCCTCCATCAGGATATCGCGGTCGTCGCGCTCGGGGCAGTCGACCAGGATCATCACCGCCGCCCCCGCCGGACCGCTCGCGGCGATCGGCACGCCGCCCCAGCCGGCGTCGGGCGCGCCGTCGCCCAGCCGCCACGCCGCGAACGCCTCGAGCGTGTCGGGCAGCACATCGGGCGCGGGCGCGGAAGGCGTCGCCGCCGGCGCGGCGACCGGCGCTGACGCCTCCAGCCAGCGCAGCGGTTCGTCCGCCACCAGCACGTCGACGCCGGCATCGCGCCACCAGTCGAGCGCGCTCGCCGCCGCCGCGGCCCAATCGAGATTCTGGTCTGCCCCCATCGTCTTCCCTATAGGATGCGTGGTTGACGCGAGGGTCAACTTGCTGGCACCGCGACACGGACAGGACGTTCCCCCGGTGCGACCAGCGCCGCCGTAACGGGACCGAGAGGAGAAGAGCAAGTGAGCGATCGCGAATCCATGCCCTATGACGTGGTGATCGTCGGCGCCGGCCCGGCCGGCCTGTCGGCGGCGATCCGTCTCAAACAGGCCGCCGCCGCGCGTGAGACGGAGATCTCCGTTTGCGTGCTCGAAAAGGGGTCCGAGGTCGGCGCCCACATCCTGTCGGGCGCGACGATCGACCCGCAGGCGCTCGACGAGCTGCTGCCCGACTGGCGTGACGATGGCTGCCCGCTGGCGGAAGTGCCGGTCACGACCAACCTCCACTGGGTGCTGACGAAGACGGGCAAGGTCAACCTGCCGCACCTGTGGACCCCGCCGTTCCTGCACAACAAGGGGACGTACACCGGCTCGCTGGGCAATCTGTGCCGCTGGCTGGCAGGCAAGGCCGAGGAACTGGGGGTGGAGATCTTCCCCGGCTTCGCCGCCGCCGAGGTGCTGTTCAACGAGGACGGCAGCGTGAAGGGCGTCGCGACCGGCGACATGGGCGTCGCACGCGACGGCACGCGCAAGCCCGATTACCAGCCCGGCCTCGAACTCCACGCGAAATACACCTTCTTTTCAGAAGGTTGTCGCGGACATCTGTCAAAGGAGATGATGCGCATCTTCGATCTGCGCGCCGATTGCGACCCGCAGGTCTATGGCCTGGGCGTCAAGGAATTGTGGGACATCGACCCCGAACTGCACCAGCCGGGCACCGTCATCCACACGCAGGGCTGGCCGCTCAGCGAACATGGCGCCAACGGCGGCGGCTGGATCTATCACCAGGCCAACGGGCAGGTGTCGATCGGCTTTGTGACGTGGCTCAACTACACCAACCCCTATGTCTCCCCGTTCCAGGAGATGCAGAAGTGGAAGACGCATCCGCAGGTCGCTGCGCTCCTGAAGGGCGGCAAGCGCGTCAGCTACGGCGCGCGCGCGATCAGCGACGGCGGCTACCAGTCGGTGCCCAAGCTGGTGTTCCCGGGCGGCGCGCTGATCGGCGACAGCGCCGGTTTCCTCAACGTGCCGCGGCTCAAGGGCACGCATACCGCAATGAAGAGCGGCATGATGGCCGCCGAGGCCGCGGTCGAGGCGATCGTGTCGCAGCGCCAGCATGACGAACTGACCGGCTATACCGCCGCCTACGACCAGTCGTGGGTGAAGAAGGAACTGTCGATCGTCCGCAACGTCGTGCCCCTGGTGAAGAAATTCGGCGACTTCCTCGGCTCCGGGCTGGCCGGTATCACGATGTGGGCGGAATATCTGGGGCTGAAGATGCCGTTCACGCTGCATCACCACCCGGATCACGAAACGCTGTGGCGCAAGGATCTGGTCCAGAAGATCGACTATCCCAAGCCCGACGGCGTGCTGACCTTCGACCGCCTGTCGTCGGTGTTCCTGTCGAACACCAATCATGAGGAGGACCAGCCGGTCCACCTGAGGCTCAAGGATCCGTCGATCCCGGTCGAATACGATCTGCCGATGTACGACGAACCGGCGCAGCGTTACTGCCCGGCCGGCGTGTACGAGATCGTCGGCGAGGGCACGGGCGATCCGAAGTTCGTCATCAACGCGCAGAATTGCGTCCACTGCAAGACCTGCGACATCAAGGACCCGACCCAGAACATCAACTGGGTCGTGCCCGAAGGCGGCGGGGGACCCAATTATCCCAATATGTAAGCGCCTGCTGTTGGCATCCGGTCCCAACGGGCTGGCGGTGTGCCTGGCCATGGCCGCATCGCCGGCGGCCGCGACCGGAACCGTGCCCTCGACCCCCGGCCTGGACCTTTACATGACCGCGCGGGTCGCCGACCGCGACGGTGCGGTGGCGCAGGCGGCGGCCGGCTATGCCGCTGCGCTGGCCGCGTCGCCCGACAATCCCGTCGTGGCATTGCGCGCCTATCGCGAGGCGATCCGTGCCGGCGACCTCGATCTGGCGGATCGCGCCGCGGCGGTGCTCGCCGCGCATCATGCCGCCCCCGCCGACGCCCCGCTGCTGGCGATCGCGCGGGCGGCGGCGGCGGGCGATGCGGCGGCGGCACGGCGCGCGGTGGCGGGGCTGGAAAGTGGGCCGCTGCGCGTCCTGACGCCGGCGCTCGACCGCTGGATCGCGGGGCGTGCCGGAGGCGACGTGCCGGTCGATCCGGTGGCGCAGCGGTTTGCGCGGGAAAGCGACGTGCTGCTGCAACTCGGCCGCGGCGATGTCGCGGCGGGAATGGCCGCGATCGGCCCGCTGATCGCGACGGAGCGCGCCGGCGTGGATCAGGCCGCGCAGGACCTGCGGCTTGCCGCCGCGCGGCTGCTGATCGGCCGCGGGCAGGAGGGGGCGGCCCGTGCGCTGCTGGTGGGGGATGCATCGCCCGTTGCGGCGCTGCGCGACCGTCCGCGCGGGCAGGGCGCGCGGCCGACGCTGGCGTTCGGCGTCGCCTATCTGTTCACCCGCATCGCCTCCGATCTGTCGCCGGGGGATCCGGGGCCGATCGGCTATGCGCTGATCCGCGGTGCGCTGCGCGCCGATCCCGGCGACGACCGCGCGCGCATCCTGCTGGCCGCGGCGCTGTCGAAGGACGACGCCGTCGATCGCGGCATCGCCGAACTGGCGCAGATCCGCCCGGACAGCATCTATGCCGCCAACGCGCGCGCCGGGCGCGTGCAACTGCTCGCGGCGAAGGGCGATACCGAGGCGGCTGTGGCGGAAGCGCGCGTGCTGGCGCAGGCGCCGGGCGCGACCGATGCCGATCGCCTGCGGCTCGCCGATCTCTATCTGCGGTTCGACCAGCCGGTCGACGCCGCGGCCATCTTCCGTGCGCTGACCACGCGCGTCGGCGCGGTGCAGGACGGGACGCTCTGGCTGCAATATGGCGCCGCGCTGGACCGCGCGGGGCAGTGGCAGGAGGCGCGTGCCGCGCTGGAACGCGCGGTCGCGCTGGCGCCGGGCGATCCCATCGCGCTCAACTATCTGGGCTATGCGCTGGTCGAACACGGCGAACAGCCCGACACCGCCCAGGCGCTGCTGGAACGCGCCGCCGCGCTCAAGCCGGGGGATGCGGCGATCACCGATTCGCTCGGCTGGTCGCTGCTGCGCCGCGGACAGGTGGCGCGCGCGATCCCGCTGATCGAACGCGCCGCCGCCGCGGACCCGGCCAATGCCGAGATCGGCGAGCATCTGGGCGACGCCTATTGGCAGGCCGGCCGCCGCTACGAAGCGCGCTACGCCTGGACCGCCGCGCGTGTCTCGGCGCAGCCCCCCGCGACGACGCGGCTGGATGCGAAGATCGCCGACGGGCTGTAGGCCGGCGGGGCGCTGGCGCATGGCGTCGCTCTCCCCGTCATCCCGGAACGTCCCGCATGACGACGAGCGCGGCTTGTGCAGGGCGCAACGAAGAAAATTTCACGGAGGATGGTGCCCCCGCCGCGACAGCGGCCTTCATCTTTCAGTCGACCGGCGCATCACGGTGCGGGCCATCCTCCGCGCACTCCGCGCCTCCGCGTCTTCGCGCGAGCCCCTACCACCTCGCTCCGCGCCGACGCCCGCCACCCACCTTGCCGATCCGGCCCCCGTGCCGCACAGCGCGCGGATGCTGACCGAAACCGCTCCGGCCAAGATCAACCTGGCGCTGCACGTCCGCGCGCGGCGCCCCGACGGCTATCACGATCTGGAGACTCTGTTCGTCTTCGCGCGTGACGGCGATCGCGTGTCGCTGGCCGACGCCGATACGTCCGCTTTCACTGTAGGCGGCCCGTTCGCGGGCGTCGTCGGGCCGGACGCCGACAATCTGGTCGTGCGCGCCGCCGCGGCGTTCCGCGCGGCGTTCGGCATCGCGCAGCATCATGCGATCACGCTCGACAAATATCTGCCGGTCGCCTCCGGGATCGGCGGCGGATCGGCGGATGCCGCCGCGACGCTCCGCGCGCTGGCGCGGCGGCATGACGTGGCGGCGGACGACGCGCGGCTGGTCGCGCTGGCCGTCGGGCTGGGTGCCGACGTGCCCGCCTGCCTGCTTGGCCGCGCCGCCTTCGGCAGCGGTCGGGGCGATGCGCTGACGCCGATCGCCGGACTGGGCGACATGCCGGTGCTGCTGGTCAATCCGCTGGTGCCGGTGTCGACCGCGGCGGTCTTCGCCGGGTGGGACGGCGTCGATCGCGGCGCGATCCCGAACGGCGGCGACACGCTCGCGCGTGGTATCGCCGGGCGCAACGATCTGCAGCCCGCCGCCGAACGGGTCGCGCCGCAGGTGGCGCAGGTGCTGGCGATCCTGCGCGAGCGACCGGGCGCGGTGCTGGCACGGATGTCGGGATCGGGCGCGACCTGTTTCGCCTTGTTCCCGGACGCGGCGGATCGCGACGCGGCGGCGGCCGTGGTCGCCGCGGAACAACCGGGCTGGTGGCGGTTGGCGAGCGTCGTCGCGTGATCGCGCTCGACGTCGCCGGCGGGATCGCCACGGTCACGCTCGATC
>NZ_LSJO01000401.1:0-1290 GCF_001556735.1 Sphingomonas sp. CCH9-F2
CGCGGCGGCCTCATCGCCGTTGTCGTCGCCGCCGCCCGTGGGCCCGCCGACGTCGTCCAGCATCGCCATCAGATCGTCGAAATCGTCGGCGATCCCGGCGCTCGCTTCGACCGGGGCCGCGACGGGATCGGCGACCACCGCGACCGGCGCGGCGGGTTCGGCGGCGTCCGCATCGCCGTTCGCGGCGGCGATCAGGCGCGCCAGCATCGCGGCATCGTCCGGCGCGGTGCCGCCGTCGCGCGCGGCGGCGACGTGATCGGCCAGCATGTCGAACGCGGCGACGATCAGGTCGACCAGCGCCGGCGTCAGCGTCAGCGCGTTGCTGCGCAGCAGGTCGAGCAGCGTTTCATACTGGTGGGTGTAGGCCTGGAGCCGTTCGTGCCCGAACGCGCCGGCACCGCCCTTGATCGAATGGACGGCACGGAAGATGCCGTTGATCGTTTCGGCGTCATATTGATCGGCGCGGATGGCGGCGAAGCTGCCTTCCATGCCCGCCAGGCCTTCCTCACATTCCTGGAAGAAGATCTGCTGGATGGCGTCGAGATCCATGGGTGCGATCCTTCTTCGTTCAGGCGGGGTCGAACACGGCGAGCGCGGCGAGCGACGCGGCCTCGACCAGCGGTTCGCTGGGGTTGGCCAGCTGATAGGACAGGCCCTGTTCGGCGGCGGTGGCGCGCGCGGCGTACAGCACCTGCAGGCAGGCTTGGCCGATCTGCTCGACGGCGCTGCCGTCGATCGCGAGCGGCGCGCGCTCCTCGACCAGCTTCTTCAGCGATTGCCGCAGCGGGCCGGCGGCGCCGGTGTCGAGTCGGGAAGAGAGAGCGAGCGTCATGGTCATCCTGCCACGAGGGTCGAAAGGCGGGCGGTGCATCCGGTGGAGGCCGACGATCGGGTGGGAGAACGATGCGCGCAGCGCCTGCGATCCCCCCCGAAACCGCCGGTCACCATCGTGTGACCGTCCAGTTCCTCATCATGAACGCGCATCCCTAAGATGACGTTAAGTTGACGTCGTCCGGTGGTGCGCGCGATCATCAGAACGATGACCAGTCGTCGTTCTTGAGCGCGGCGTTACCCACCGTCGCGTGGCGCTGCTGCGGCTGGCGCTGCACCGGTGCGGCGGCCCTGGGCGCGGGGGCCGCGGCGACGGCGCGTGGCGCCGCCGCGGCGACGTCCTGCGACGTGCGGTCCAGCCGGAACATCGCGATCCGGCGCGCCAGATCCTCGGCCTCGTCGGCCAGGCTGCGCGCGGCGGCGGTTGCTTCCTCGACCATCGCGGCGTTCTGCTGCGTC
>NZ_LSJO01000402.1:0-393 GCF_001556735.1 Sphingomonas sp. CCH9-F2
GAGATGTGTATAAGAGACAGATCATAACGTATCGCTCCACTGACAGATGCCGCCCGGCGCCTCGCGGCCCGCGCGTACACCCTGATTGTCGATCTCGATCCGGCTGCCCGCCGCGTCGAACGCCGGCCAGCGCGGCAGCGCGCCGCCATTGGGGTCGCCGGTGCGGATGAAGTTCGCCCAGTAATCCATCACCGCCACCCCGCCGATCGGCTTCCCGCCGTAGATGTAGGGCAGTTCCGCCGAATGGCGGGTCATGCCGCCGTCGTCCGATCCGTCGAAACGGTACGACCACACCCGCGCGCCCCGGCCGGCCAGCAGCCGCGCCAGCCGCTGCGCCGGGCAACGGAAGGTCGCGTCGGTCGCGATCTGCTGGTCGCGGGTGTGGTCGTACCG
>NZ_LSJO01000403.1:0-6790 GCF_001556735.1 Sphingomonas sp. CCH9-F2
GGGGGATCGGGGCCGCGACCGGCGCGGGGACGACCGCGCGCGGGCGCGGCGCGACCGGCGGCACGGCGACGGCGTCGTCGTCGCTCTGGTCACGCAGGCGTGCGGCGGCACCGTCGATCATCGCTTCCGTCCTCCGCTCGCCGGCACGGTCCGCCGGCATGGCGCCCGATGCGATGCCGCTACCGGCGCAACGCGACAAAAACATGGCGTCTTGCGGGCGATGTCATGGGGATCGGCGATCGGCGCGCGCCGAGCGGAGCGATGTTGCCGCCGCCGGGGCGCGCGCCTACAAGATCGCCATGTCTTCGTACCCGCGCGCCTTCGCGACGCCGCTCACCGCCCTTCTCCTCCTGTCGGTCGCGCTGCCGGCCCCGGCGCAGCAATCGACGCATCGCGCCGCCGTCGCGGCGTCGACGGCGGGGCTGGCGGGGGTCGATACGTCGCCGTGGCTGTTCAAGGGGTCGGACATTCCGCCCGATCCCGAATGGTCGTTCGGGCGGCTGCCCAACGGTCTGCGCTACGCCGTGCGCCGCAACGGCGTGCCGCCGGGGCAGGTGGCGGTGCGCGTGCGGATCGATGCGGGATCGCTGTACGAGCGTGACGACGAACAGGGGTTCGCGCACCTGATCGAGCACCTCTCGTTCCGCGGCTCGAAATACGTGCCCGATGGCGAGGCGAAGCGGGTGTGGCAGCGCTTCGGCGCCACCTTCGGCTCGGATTCGAATGCGCAGACGACGCCGACGCAGACCGTCTACAAGCTCGACCTGCCCGGCGCGACCGAGGCGAAGCTGGACGAAAGCCTGCGCATCTTCTCCGGCATGATGGCCGAACCCGCGATCACCGCGGCCGGGCTGGCGGCGGAGCGCCCCGCGGTGTTGGCGGAACAGCGCGAGGCGCCGGGGCCGCAGGTGCGCTACGGCGATGCGATCCGCCAGACGTTCTTCGCCGGGCAGCCACTGGCCGAACGCTCGCCGATCGGCACGATCAAGACGCTGGAGGCGGCGACCCCGCCCGCGGTGCTCGCGTTCCACCAGCGCTGGTACCGCCCCGACCGCGCGGTCGTCATCATCTCCGGCGATATCGATCCGAAGGTCGCCGCCGCGCTGGTCGTCAAGAATTTCGGCGGGTGGAAGGGCGTCGGCCCCAACCCCGCCGACCCCGATTTCGGCAAGCCCGACGGCAAGGAGCCGGCGACCCGGACGATCGCCGAACCCTCGCTGCCGCCGATCGTGGCTACCGCGGTGCTGCGCCCGTGGATTTATCGCGACGACACGATCATCTTCAACCAGAAGCGGCTGGTCGATTTCCTGGCGATCCGCCTCATCAACCGCCGGCTGGAAACGCGCGCGCGGGCGGGCGGCAGCTTCCTCCAGGCGTCGGTCAGCCTCGACGACGTGTCGCGCTCGGCCAACGGCACCTTCACCAACGTCATCCCGATCGGCGACGATTGGGAAGCCGCGCTGAAGGACGTGCGCGCGGTGATCGCCGACGCGATGGCCTCGCCCCCGACGCAGGGCGAGGTCGACCGCGAACTGGCCGAATTCGACGCCGCGATGAAGAACGAGGTCGCCACCGCACGCGTCGAGGCGGGCGCCAAGCAGGCCGACGACATGGTCCAGGCGCTCGACATCCGCGAAACGGTGGCGGGGCCGAAAACCAGCTACGACATCCTCCAGGACGCGCGCGCCAAGGGGATGTTCACCCCCGCCGCGATGGTCGAATCGACCAGTCGGCTGTTCAAGGGCGACGCCACCCGCGCGCTGGTCAACACCCGCACCGCCGACGCGACCGCCGCGGCGAAGCTGGCGACCGCGCTGACCGCCGACGTTTCCGGACTGGCGGGCAAGCGCGCGCAGCAGGCGGCGGTCGATTTCTCGCGCGTGCCCAGGCTCGGCGCGCCGGGGAAGGTGGCCGCGCGCACCACCGTCGGCGATCCGGCGATGGAGCAGGTGACGTTCGCCAATGGCGTGCGCGCCCTGGTCTATTCCAATCCCTCCGAAACCGGCCGCGTCTATCTGCGCGTGCGCTTCGGGCGCGGGTATCAGGCGCTGCCCGGCAACCGCCCGACCCCGGCGTGGGCGGGGGAAACCGCGCTGATCGCCAGCGGGATCGGCTCGCTCGACCAGGGCGATCTCGACCAGCTGACCACCGGGCGGCGGATGGGGCTGGATTTCGACATCACCGACGATGCCTTCCTGTTCGGGGCGCAGACGACGCCCGGCGACTATGCCGACAATCTGACGCTGATGGCCGCGAAGCTGGCCGCGCCACGCTGGGATGCCGCGCCCGTGGCGCGCGCGCGTGCCGCGATGCTGGCGGGCTATCCGGGGTTCGACAGCTCGCCCGACGGCGTGCTGGCGCGCGATCTCGAAGGGCTGCTGCGCGACGGCGATCCGCGCTGGGGCATTCCGCCGCGCGCGCAGATCGAGGCGCTGAACGCGAAGGATTTCCGCAAGCTGTGGGAACCGCTGCTCGCCACCGGCCCGATCGAGGTCGACGTGTTCGGCGACGTGAAGACCGACGAGGCGATCGCCGCGGTCGCGAAGAGCTTCGGCGCGCTCAAGCCGCGCAAGCCCGATGCCACCGCGCCCGCGCCGGTGCGCTTCCCCGCGCATGTCGACACGCCGGTGATCCGCACCCATGACGGCGACGACAATCAGGCCGCGGCGGTGATCGCCTGGCCGACGTCGGGTGGCTCCGCCGATCATGCCGAACAGCGCCGGCTCGACGTGCTGGCGGCGGTGTTCGCCGACCGGCTGTTCGACCGGCTGCGCTCGGTCGCGGGCGCCAGCTACTCGCCCAGCGCGCAGAGCCAGTGGCCGGTCGGCCAGCCCGGCGGCGGCCGCCTGATCGCGATCGGCAAGGTCGCGCCCGACAAGGTGCCGCTGTTCTTCCAGCTTTCCCGCCAGATCGCCGCCGAGCTGGTCGCCACCCCGATCGGCGACGACGAACTGCGCCGCACGATCGTGCCGATGCTGCAATATATGGCGCGCGCCTCGTCCGGGAACCAGTTCTGGCTGATGCAGACGTCGGGCGGCGCCTTCGACCCCAAGCGGATCGAGGCGACGCAGAGCATCGTCGGCGACATGACCGGCATCACCCCCGCCACGCTACAGGAAACCGCCGCGCGCTACCTGCGCCCGGACAAGGACTGGACGATGGCGGTGGTACCGAAGGGGAAATGAACGCCTGACAGCGTCGTGCCGGCTGGCGTCATGCCAGCGCAGGCTGGCATCTTTCGCGGCGTGTGGACCGGCAAGAGCCGCGGAAGCCCCTGCCCGCGCAGGGGCGACGGGTTTCGCCTGTCCCCCGCCCCCCATCACCCCCGATACAGCGCGTCCAGCCGGTTGCCGTACACGCCGCGCAGCACGTGGCGTCGGATCTTCAAACTCGGCGTCAATTGCTCGTTCTCGATCGTGAAGGCTTCGTCCGCCATGATCCAGCGGCGGACGCGTTCGATCACCGACAGGTCCTTGTTGGTACGGTCCACCGCCGCCTGGATCGCGGCGCGATAGGCCGGGTCGTCGGCCAGCGCGGCGTCGTTCGTGCGGCCGTTCGCCTTCACCCATTCGGCGGTCCATTCGTCGTCGGGCACCAGTACCGCGACCATGTGCGGCTTGCGGTCGCCCGCGATCATCGCCTGCGCGATCTCCGGCTGGAGCGTCAGCATCCCCTCCACCTTCTGCGGCGCAACATTGTCGCCCTTGTCGTTGATGATGAGGTCTTTCTTGCGGTCGGTGATGCGGATGCGCCCGGCCGCGTCGATCTCGCCGATGTCGCCGGTGTGGAGCCACCCGTCCTTCAGGACGCGCGCGGTCTCCGCCTCGTTGCGCCAGTATCCGTGCATCACCAGCTCGCCGCGCACCAGGATCTCGCCGTCCTCGGCGATCCGCACCTCGGTATCGGCCAGCGGCGGGCCGACCGAATCCATCGTCACCCCCGCGCTGGGACGGTTGCAGGAGATCACCGGCGCCGCCTCCGTCTGGCCATAGCCTTGCAGGAAGGTGAGGCCCAGCGACTGGAAAAACAGCCCGACCTCGGGCGTCAGCGGCGCCCCGCCGGAGATCATCGCCTTCAGCCGCCCGCCGAACTTCCTCGCGATCTTCGGCTTGAACAAGGTGTCGACCAGCAGTGCCCTGGGCCGGTCCGCCAGCCGCAGTGTCCCTGCATCGCGCTTCGCGCCCACGTCCAGCGCCGCCATCAGCAAGCGCGCGGGCATCCCGCCCTGCCGCTCGATCGTCTTGCTGATCCGCATGCGCAGCACCTCGAACAGCCGAGGCACGACGAACATGATCGTCGGGCGCACCTCCTCGATATTCGCCGCCAGTTTGTCGATCCCTTCGGCGTAATAGATCTGCCCGCCCATCCCGATCGGGAAATGCTGTCCGCCGGTATGTTCATAGGCATGACTGAGCGGCAGGAACGACAGGAACACCTCGTCCCCCCAGCCGAAATCCTCCGCCACCACCGCCGAACAGCCCGCGACATTGTGCAGGATCGCGCCGTGATGCTGCATCACCCCGCGCGGCGCGCCGCCGGTGCCGCTGGTGTAGATGATGCACGCCAGGTCGTCGCGCGCGAACCCGGCCTGCGCGGCGACCTCGGCCGCGGTCGCCCGGTTGCCGGCGATCAGCGCATGCCAGTCGTGGACCTCGACCGGCACCTGTCCCAGCCGCATCGGCTCGATCCCGATCAGCATCTGCGGCCGGATCGACCGCAGGATCGCGGGCAGCAGCGTGCGCGCCAGCTTCGCGGTCGACACGATCACCGCCTTGGCGCCCGAATTCTCGATGATGTGCGCGTGGTCGCGCTCGGTGTTGGTGGTATAGGTGGGGACGGTGACGCAGCCCGCGGCCATGATCGCCAGATCGGCCAGGCACCATTCCGGGCGGTTTTCGCTGACCAGCATCACGCGGTCGCCGCGCTCCAGCCCGATCGCCTGCAGCGCCGTCGCCAGCCGCGCGACCGTGTCCGCCGCCGCGCGCCAGCTGATCGGCTGCCACGCGCCGTCGTGCTTGCTCCACAGGAACGGCGCGTCGCCCTTCTCCTCAGCGCGCGTGAAGAACATCGTGACCAGGTTGGGAAAATGTTCGAGCCTGCGCATCGCCTCTCCTCGCGGCCCTGTATCCGGGCCGTCGTGCGTCGTCGTGGTCGTTACTGTTGCAGCGAATTGCCCGGGCTGCGCGGGTCGGCCGCGCCGATCCAGCGCCCGTCGGGCAGCCGCTCGGCGGCATTGGCCTTCAGCCCCAGCCGCCCCAGCGTGACATGCTGGCCGCGCGCCTCCAGCGGCGCCTTCATCGCCTCCAGCGTGGTGCCCTGTTCCAGCACCAGCCCGTCCTTGTCGAAGAACACCAGCCCCAGCGCGATCGCATCCTGCGCCGACAGGCCCCAGTCGAAATGCGCGATCAGCGCCTTGGCGATCTGCATGATGATCGTGCGCCCGCCCGCCGCGCCGATCGCGAACACCGGCTTTCCGCTGCGGTCGTAGACGATCGTCGGCGACATGCTCGACATCGGGCGCTTGCCCGGCTGGACGCGGTTGGCGACCAGGTCGCCGTCGGGGCCGACCGGCGCGTGGCTGAAATCGGTCAGTTCGTTGTTGAGGACATATCCGTTGGCGGTCAGCTGGCTGCCGAACGCGCTTTCGACGGTGTTGGTCCAGCTGACGATATCGCCTGCGGTGTCGACCGCGACGAAATGCGTGGTGCCGCCCAGCTCGCCCGGCGTGGCGCGGGCGCGCGTCGGCGCGCCCGGCGGACTGCCCGGCTCGTAATGGCCGCGCGCCTTCGTGACGGAGATCAGCGCCGATCGCCGCTTCAGGTAATCGCGGTCCAGCAGCCCGGCGACCGGCACGTCGACGAAATCGCGGTCCGCCTCGTACAGATCGCGGTCGGCATAGGCGAGCCGCATCGCCTCGCCGATCACTTGCCACGACCGCGCGTCGTCCTTGCCCCAGGTGGCCAGCGGAAAGCGTTCGACCATCGTCAGGATCTGCAGCACGCTCAGCCCGCCCGACGACGGCGGCCCCATCCCGCACACCGTCCAGCTGCGGTACGGGCCGCACACGCCGGGGCGATCCTTCGCGACATAGCCGGCCAGGTCGCCTTCGGTCAGCGGCACCGGGTTCTTCGGCGCGTTGGTGACCGCACCGGCGACCGCCTTGGCATTGTCGCCGGCGTAGAAGGCCTGCGGCCCCTCCGCGGCGATGCGGCGCAGGATCGCGGCCATCGCGGGGTTGCGGAACGTCTCCCCCTCCGCCAGCGGGCGGCCGTCGCGCCAGTAGAGCGCGCGCATCGCCGGGAAATCCTTCCACACCGGCGCCACCTGCTTCAGCGCGCCGGCCAGCCGCGCGTTCACGACGAAGCCCTCGTCCGCCAGCTTGATCGCGGGGGCGAACAGCGCCGCCCACGGCAGCTTGCCCCATTTGGCGTGCGCGCGCTCCGCCAGTCGCAGCGATCCGGGGACGCCCACCGAATAGCCGCCGGGCCAGATCTCGATGAACGGGCGCGGCTTGCCGTCCGCGCCCAGGAAGCGATCGGGGCGGGCGGCGGCGGGCGCCGTCTCGCGCCCGTCGATCGTGTCCAGCGCGCCGGTGGCGCCGCCGTGGTGGACGATGAACCCGCCCCCGCCGATCCCGCTCGACTGCGGCTCGACGACGTTCAGCGCCAGCAGCATCGCGATTGCGGCATCGGTGGCGCTGCCGCCCTGCCGCAATATCTCCTGCCCGGCGGCGGTCGCGCGCGGATCGGCGGCGGACACCACGCCCTGCGCCGCGGCGGGCGTGGCGGCG
>NZ_LSJO01000404.1:0-2214 GCF_001556735.1 Sphingomonas sp. CCH9-F2
GTGACAAGCCCGCGCCGTGGCTGCCGTTGCCGGCGGAGGAGAATCCCGCATTGGGCGTGCGCGGCATCCGCGTCGGGCTGCGCCATCGCGACGTGCTGGACACGCAATTGCGCGCGATCCTCTCGGCGGGGGCGGCGTGCCGCATCATGCTGCCGATGGTGGCAAGCGTCGCGGAACTGACCGAGGTGCGCGGCGCGGTGGAGCGGCTGCGCGCCGACATGGGCGTCGCGCATGCGGTGCAGGTGGGGGTGATGGTGGAGACCCCGGCGGCGGCGATCACCGCCGACCTGCTGGCGCGTCACGCCGATTTCCTGTCGATCGGCACCAACGACCTGACGCAATATACGCTGGCGATGGACCGCGGGAACGACGGCGTCGCGGGCGGCGTCGACGGGCTGCACCCGGCGGTGCTGCGGCTGATCGGCGAGACGTGCCGCGGCGCGGCGCGCCATGGGCGCTGGACCGGGGTGTGCGGCGGGCTGGCGTCCGATCCGCTGGCGGTGCCGATCCTGATCGGGCTGGGGGTGACCGAACTGTCCGCCACCCCGGCGCTGGTGCCGGAAGTGAAGGCGGCGATTCGCGCGGCGACGCTGGCCGATTGCCGCGATCTGGCGGCAAGGGCGGTCGCGGCGGACAGCGCGGGCGCGGTGCGCGACTTGGCGCGCGCCTTCGCGCGGGGGATGGTGGCGGGGGAGACGGCGGCATGAAGGCGGTGATGCAGGGGCTGCAATCGCTCGGCCGGGCGTTGATGCTGCCGATCGCGGTGCTACCCGCGGCGGGGCTGCTGCTGCGGCTGGGGCAGCCGGATCTGCTGGACGTCGCGTTCGTCGCGGCGGCGGGGGATGCGATCTTCGCCAATCTGGGGCTGCTGTTCGCGATCGGCGTGGCGACGCAGCTGGCGCGCGACGGCAATGGCGCGGCCAGCCTGGCGGCGGTGGTTTGTTACCTGGTGGCGCGCAACGGCGCGCAGCCGCTGATGATCGTGCCCGGCGATATCACCGGCGACCTGGCGATCGCGGCGTGGAAGGCCAAGGCGATCGGGCGGCTGGACGTGCCGATCGGCATCCTGTCCGGCGTCGCCGGCGGGCTGCTGTACAATCGCTTTGCGACGATCAGGCTGCCCGATTACCTCGCCTTCTTCGGCGGGCGGCGGTTCGTGCCGATCGTCAGCGGCGTCGCGGGGATCGCGATCGCGGCGGCGTTGGGCACCGGTTACGGCGCGATCGCGGCGGGGATCGACCGGCTGAGCTGGGGGATCGCGGCGGCGGGGCCGGCCGGGCTGTTCCTGTACGGCGTGGTCAACCGGCTGCTGCTGGTGACCGGACTGCACCATATCCTCAACAACATCGTCTGGTTCGTGCTGGGCGACTATCACGGCGTCAGCGGCGACCTGCGCCGGTTCTTCGCGGGCGATCCGGCGGCGGGCGCGTTCATGACCGGCTTCTTCCCGGTGATGATGTTCGGTCTGCCCGCCGCGTGCCTGGCGATGTATCACGAGGCGCGGCCCGAACGGCGCCGCGCGGTCGGCGGGATGCTGCTCAGCCTCGCGCTCACCTCGCTGCTGACCGGGGTGACCGAGCCGATCGAATTCTCGTTCATGTTCCTGGCCCCCGCGCTCTACGTGCTGCACGCGGTGCTGACGGGCGTGTCGATGGCGGTCACCTATGCGCTGGGGATGCGGCTGGGGTTCGGCTTTTCGGCGGGGCTGCTCGATTACGTGCTGAACGCGGGCAAGGCGACGCGCCCGCTGCTGCTGCTGCCGATCGGGCTGGCCTATGCCGCGATCTATTACGGCGCGTTCCGGCTGGCGATCCGCCGCTGGAACCTGGCGACGCCGGGCCGCGAGGCGGACGCCGGCGGCGACGTCGCGACGGTGGTGGCCGACGGCGATCGCGGCGCGGCGTTCGTCGCGGCGCTGGGCGGGGCGACGAATCTGTTGACGGTGGGCGCGTGCACCACCCGGCTGCGGCTGGTGCTGGCGGATACCGCGGCGGTGGACGAGGCGCGGCTGAAGGCGCTGGGCGCACGCGGGGTGCTGCGCCCGTCGCCGACGACGCTGCAGGTGGTGCTAGGCCCGGTCGCCGATCAGGTCGCGGGCGAGATCCGCGTGGCCGCCGGGGCTGCGGGTGCGCCCGCGCCGGTGGTCGCCGCGGTCGAACCGCGCGCGCAGGATCTGCCTGTTGCGGTGCAGGCGGCGCTGGGCGGGGAGGCGAA
>NZ_LSJO01000405.1:0-2861 GCF_001556735.1 Sphingomonas sp. CCH9-F2
TCGCCGCCGTAGACGTGTCCGCGATCGTCACTGAGGTCGCGGAGGCGATGGTGCCGATCGCGACCGAGGGCGACCGGCGGCTGATCGTGGAGGGCGGGGGCGAGGTGCCCCTGCGCGGCGACCGGCAGCTGTTGAGCCAGGCCGCGTTCAATCTGGTGGAGAATGCGCTGAACCATACCCCGCCGGGAACGACGGTGTGGATCGGCGCCGCGCGAGCCGGCACGCGCGCGATCCTGTCGGTACGCGATGACGGTCCGGGGATCGCACCGGCCGATCGCGCGGCGGCGCTGCGGAGGTTCGGGCGGCTCGACGCCAGCCGGCACCAGCCGGGCCATGGCCTGGGCCTGCCGCTGATCGATGCGGTCGCGCGGCTGCATCGCGGCACGCTCACGCTCGCGGATGGTGCGCCGGGGCTGATCGCGACGCTGGACCTGCCGGTGTCCTGACGTGCAAAGGGGCCCGGTCTTTCGCTGGACCGGGCCCCTTCGTGATCGCCTAGAAGTTCAGCGTGCCTTCGACGCCGAAGGTGCGCGGCGGGTTGAAATTGGCGTAGTCGCCGAGCACCCCGCCGTAGTTCAGCGACCCGTCGTTGTTGACGGTCGGCACCGAATTGGCGGCCGAACGACGGTAGATGTAACTTTCGTTCAGCAGGTTGCGGCTCCACAGCGACACGGTCAGCCGCTGGCCGTTGTCGTTCATCGGAATGTCCGCCAGCGCGATGCGGCCGTTCATGACGAAGCTCTTGTCGGTGCGCGTCGTCTCGTTCTGGAAGCTGTAGACCGGGTCGGCGTAATTGCCGTCCAGGTGGAAGCGCAGCCGCATGTCGCCACTGCCGACCGGCACTTCGTAATCGGCGAAGGCGGAGCCGGCGTTGCGCGGCGTGAACACGACGAACACCTGCGTCAGCGGGCTGCCCGGCAGCAGCGTGTTCGGCGTCGCCGGCACCTTGGTATAGGTGTAGGCGTAGGACGCGCCCAGCGTCAGCCCCTCGGCCGCCTTGACGGTCAGGTCGGCCTCCAGCCCGCGGATTTTCGAGGTGCCCGGGGCGTTGCGCGTGTTCTCGGTATGCTTGGTATAGTTCGGGTTCGCGGTACGCCCGTCCGCCAGGAACGGATTGGTATCGACGAAGTCGAAGTCGATCTGCGTTCCCGTGCGGTCCATGATATAGCCCGCCAGGTTAAGGCGGACGTGCCGGTCGAGCAGGTCCATCTTGGCGCCGACTTCGTACGACTTCACCGCTTCCGGACCGAAGGTGCCGAAGTCGCTCGACCGCGCATTGGCGCCGCCGGCGCGGTAGCCGGTGGCGTATTTGGCGTAGAGATTGACGTTCGGCGCGGCATCGAACGCCACCGTCGCCATCGGATCAAAGCGGCTGTTGTCATAGGTGAAGGTGTACGGCGTCGCGACGCCGGAAATCATCGTCAGCGCGCCGCGGCGCTTGTCCTTGGTATAGCGGCCGCCGAGCGTGATGTGGACGACGTCGAGCGGCGAATACGTCGCCTGCCCGAACGCGGCATAGCTGTGCGCGACGGCGTTGCTGTCACGCTGGCGCAGCCAGTTGGCCATGTTCCACGTCTGCGCATCGTTGATCGTGAAGCCGGTGCCGGTCGCGTTCCACTTGTTGGTGGTGGGCGTCGCCGCGAATTCACGTGCACGCTCGGTGAAATAATAGAGGCCGACCGCGTAATCGAGCTGTGCCGCGCTGCCGACCGCCTGGAATTCCTGGCTGAACTGTGTCTGGCGCAGATACGACAGGCTGTAGCGGCTGAAATTGGTGTTCGGCGCGAAGATCGAGCGGTGCGCGCCGCCCGAATTGTCCCACTGGTCGGTGGTCACGCCGCGCCATGCGGTGATCGAGCGCAGCTGGAGGTGCGGGGCGACATCGTACTTCAGCGTCGCGGCGGTGCCGTGCGTCCGGTCGACGCTGACCTGCTGCGGCACGCCGATGTCGGCGTCGGACATGCGGTTGCCGCCGCTGACCGTCACCAGCGGCGACAGCGGCGCGATGCACGGGTTGGTGGTGACGCCGCTGACCTTCACGTTGCAGGCCGCGCCGTTGAAGGTGAGCACGTTGGCGGCATTGTACGCACCGACGTTGTAGCCGTTGGGATTGTAGGTGACGAGTTGGCTGTAGAAGGGCGTGTTCTCGTCCTTCGCCTGATCGTAGGAGATTTCGGCGGAGACGCCGTCGACCGGTTTCCACAAGGCGGTGATTCGGCCGCCGACGCGCTGATACTGGTTCCAGCCGGCCTGCCCGCTCAGCGGGTTGCGGGTGGTCGGATCCTGATGCTGGACAACGCCGTCCAGCTTGACCGCGACGTTGTGGACCTCCGGCAGGTCTAGGTGCAGTTCGCCGTTATAGCTGCCGTAATTGCCCACGCCGGCGACCGCGCGACCGCCGAATTCGCCCGACGGTCCCTTGGTGACGATGCTGAGCGCGCCGCCTTCGGTGTTGCGGCCGAACAGCGTCCCCTGCGGCCCGCGCAGCACCTCGAGCCGGGCGACGTCGAACAGCGCGGCGTTCAGCCCCTGCGAGCGGCCGAGGTACACGCCGTCGATATAAACACCGACGCCGGTGTCGCGCGCGGTCTGGTTCTGGTCGAACGGCACGATGCCGCGAATGCCGATGGTCAGCGCCGACTGGCGCGCCTCGAACGTGGCGACGCGCAGCGACGGGACGGTGCCGTCGGCCAGGTCGATCAGGCTCTGGACGTGGCGGTCCTTGATGACGGTCGGATCGACCACCGAGATGGCGATCGGCGTGCGCTGCAGATTGGTTTCGCGGCGCGTCGCGGTGACGACGATATCGCCAAGCCCCTGCGCCGGATCGGCGGCGGGCGCCTCGGCGGTCGGGGCCGGTT
>NZ_LSJO01000406.1:0-4994 GCF_001556735.1 Sphingomonas sp. CCH9-F2
GGCCGCGCCCGTCGCGAGCGCCCCGATCGCCTCGATCGCGCCGCCGGCCGCCGCCTGCCGCCGCCGCGCATCCGCCAGCGCCGCATCGACCGCGGCGATGCGGGCGATCGCGGCATCCTCCATGCGGTAGCAGCGCAACTCAGGTGCGGCGGCCAGCTGCAGACCAAGCAGTTCCCGCAACGCGCCCTGCCGGCGCTGCACCTCCTGCCCCGCTTCGTCGAGACGCCGGCACGACCAGCCCGTCAGCCCCACCGCCATCCCCGCCAGAAGGAGGAACAACAGCGCGGCGACAGGCTGGACGCTCAGGATCAGCAATCCGCCAGCGGCGATCGCTGCCGCCGCGCCGGCGCGCGCGGGCCGGCGCGCGATCGCCATTTCGATGGCGCCGACGTCCTGGACCAGCCGCGCGCTCGCCTCGCCACTGGTCAATGCCAGCGCAGCGGCGGGAGGCGAGCCGGCAATGGCGCGGTAAAGCGCCGGGCGGACCTGCGCGAGCACGGCGAAGGCGGCAGCATGTCCAGCCAGCCGCTCCCCGTATCGCGCGCCCGTCCGCACGATCGCGAGCAAACGGATCGTCGCGCTGGGCAGCAGATAGTTGAATCCCGCCGCCGCCCCGGCCAGCCCCGCTGCCCCTGCCGCGGTGATGAACCAGCCGGACAGCCCCAGCAGCATCGCCGTCGCCGCGGCCACCGCGGCCGCAAGCAGGGCGGAGCGCAGCAACCCCGCGCGTTCCCGCCGGATTTCCGCCGCGAGCAGGTCGGCAAACCCGCTCACAACCGCACCACCCGATCGGCGATGGCCGCCAGGCGCGACGAATGCGTCGCGATCAGCGCGGTGCGCCCGGCGCAGGCGACCGCGATGGCATGGATCATCGCCTCCTCCGCCGCTGTATCCAGATGTGCGGTCGGTTCATCGAGCAGCAGCAGCGGCGCGTCGTTCAGCAGCGCCCGCGCGATCCCGATCCGTCGCCGCTCTCCGCCGGACAGCCCCCCGCCCCGCGCGTCGAGCGGCGCGTCGAGCCCGCCCGGGCGCCGCGACAGCGCCGCTTCCAGCCCCGCCGCAGCCGCAGCGGCGGCGATCCGCTCACGCGGCGCGGCCGGATCGGCGATCGCGATCGCCTCCGCGATGGTGCCGGGCAGCAGCAACGGGTCCTGCCCCGCCCACGCCGCCGCGACGCCCGCGCCGGACGGCAGCCGTGCCTCGCCCACGAAGATCGCGCCGGCCGTCACGGGTGCCAGCCCCAGCAGCGTGCGCAGCAGGCTCGACTTGCCGCTGCCCGATGCGCCGACCAGCGCGACCGTCTCCCCCGGCATGACCGTCAGGCAGAAGTCCGCCACCGCCGCGCGATCGGCATCGGGATAGCGGATCGTCACCCGGTCGAAGACCAGCCGCGGCGGATGCCGGACGACAACCGGCGCGGGCGGCACCGGCCGGTCGAGCATCGGCCGCAGCCGCGCCGCCGCGGTCTCCGCCGCCTGCCGTTCGTGATAGGCGGCGGCAAGTCTCCGCATCGGGGCATAGAATTCGGGCGCCAGTGCCAGCGCGAAGAAGGCGCGCCCCAGCGTCAGCTGCTCGGGAACCGCAACGGGCAACAGCCCCAGCAGCGCGAACCCGCAATAGACCGCCACCAGCGCGACCGACAGCGCCGCGAAGAATTCCAGCGCCCCCGACGACAGGAACGCGACCCGCAGCACCGCCATGGTTCGCGAGGCCAGATCCTGTGAGGCCGTGCCGATCCGCGCCGCCTCGCGCTCCTCCGCGCGAAACGCCAGCACTACGGGCAGCGCGCACACGCGGTCGGCGAAGAGCGACGACAGCCGCGCGAGCGCGACGAACTGCCGCCGCGACCGGTCGGCGGCCGCTCCCCCCGCGAGCGCCATGGCCGCGACGAAGGGGATCAGCGTCGCGAACAGGATCGCCGCGCTGACCGGGCTGGCGAAAGCGATCGCGGTCAGTACCGCTAGCGGGCCGATCACCGCCGCGCCGCGGGCCGGCAGGAACCGCGCGGCATAGCCGTCGAGCGCATCGACATCGTCCACCGCCGTGCTGACCCATGCCGAGGAGGTCGCGCGCGCTTCTGGACCGGCATGGAACGCCGCGCGGACGATCCGTATCCGGGCGGCGGCGACGGTGCCTCGTCCCGCCGCAGCGGCGCAGCCGGACAACACCCATGCGATACCCGCGCGGGCGGCGGCGGCGGCGAGCGCCAGCGTCAGCCACCATGCCGCCCCGCTCACCGCGCCGGCAAGCCCGCCGGCAAAGCCGATCGCCGCCACCGTATCGCCGACCATCAGCGCCGCCGCCGCGCGCGACGGACGGGCCAGGTCGCCCAGCGGAGCGCGGCCAGGGCGGCGGGGAGCGGCGATCGGCGTCATGTCGACCGCCTAGTCCGCGCCTGCCGCCCGCCGAATACGGAGTTTCCCGTATATCGACGGCGCCCCGCGAAGCCGATGAGGCTGATCGAGCCGGCGCCCGATGGCCCGGCATGGAGGAGACTTCAGCGGTGGACCCTAGCGTCATCGACCTGTCGCGGCTGCAATTCGCGCTGACCGCGCTCTACCATTTCCTGTTCGTGCCGCTGACGCTGGGGCTCAGCTTCATGCTGGTCATCATGGAATCGGTCTATGTCATGACCGGGCGGCCGGTGTGGCGGCAGGTGACGCGCTTCTGGGGAAAGATCTTCGGGATCAATTTCGTGCTCGGTGTCGCCACCGGGCTGACGATGGAGTTCGAGTTCGGCACCAACTGGTCGTATTTCTCGCATTATGTCGGCGACATCTTCGGCGCGCCGCTCGCCATCGAAGGGTTGATGGCGTTCTTCCTGGAGGCGACGTTCGTCGGGCTGATGTTCTTCGGCTGGGACCGGCTGTCGAAACTGGGGCATCTCATCGTCACCTTCATGGTGGCGCTGGGCACCAACCTGTCGGCGCTGTGGATCCTGATCGCCAATGGCTGGATGCAAAATCCGGTCGGCGCGGCGTTCAATCCGGAAACGATGCGGATGGAGGTGACCGATTTCGGCGCGGTGCTGTTCAACCCCGTCGCGCAGGCCAAGTTCGTCCACACCGTCAGCGCCGGCTATGTCACCGCGTCGGTCGTGGTGCTGGGCATCTCCGCCTTCTGGCTGCTGAAGGGGCGTTGGGTGCCGGTCGCACGCCGATCGATGACCGTCGCCGCGGCGTTCGGGCTTGCCTCATCCCTGTCGGTCGTCGTGCTGGGTGACGAAAGCGGCTACGCGCTGACCGACAACCAGAAGATGAAGCTCGCCGCGATTGAGGCCGCGTGGCACACCGCGCCCGCGCCCGCCGGCCTCACGATCTTCGGCGTACCCAGCATGGCGACCCGCGAAACCCGCTACGAAGTGCAGGTGCTGTGGGTGCTTGGGCTGATCGCGACGCGCAGCCTGGACGGCACGGTCACCGGCATGTCCGAACTGGTGTTGCAGGCGCAGGAGCGGATCGCCTCCGGGCAGGTCGCCTATGCCGCGGTCCAGCGGCTAAAGGCCGATGCGAAGGATGCCCCCGCCCGCGCCGCGTTCGAGGCGCACAAGCGCGATCTCGGCTATGCGCTGCTTCTGAAGCGATACGTCGCCGATCCCGCCGCCGCCACTCCGGCCGAGGTCGAGCGCGCAGCCTGGGACACGGTACCCAGCGTGCCGGTGATGTTCTGGGCGTTCCGCGTCATGGCCGCGATCGGCTTTGCGATGATCGCGCTGTTCGCCACCGCCTTCGTCCTCTGTTCGCTCAGGCTGCACATGAGCGTGCGCTGGTTCCTGCACGCGGCGGTCGTCGCGATCCCGCTGCCGTGGGTGGCGATCGAGCTGGGCTGGATCGTCGCCGAACTGGGGCGCCAGCCGTGGGCGATCGACGGCGTGCTGCCGACCTTCCTCGCCGCGTCCAGCCTGACCCCGGCGATGCTGCTGACGACGATCGCGGGCTTCACCCTCCTCTACGGTACGCTGGCGGTGATCGAGGTGCGGCTGATCCTGGCCGCGGTCCGCCACGGCCCGATCGAGGACGAGCCAGCGCTGCCCGCCGACACGCATGCGCCGATCTCCGCGCAACCGCTCGCCGTCTGAAAGGAGCGCCACGATGTTCGACTATGAGATGTTGCGCCTGATCTGGTGGGTGCTGCTGGGCGTGCTGCTGATCGGCTTCGCGCTGACCGACGGGTTCGACCTGGGCGTCGCCGCGCTGCTGCCCTTTGTCGCCCGCAGCGATGCGGAGCGGCGGATGGTCATCAACACGATCGGCCCGACGTGGGAGGGGAACCAAGTGTGGTTCATCCTGGGTGGCGGCGCGATCTTCGCCGCATGGCCGTTCGTCTATGCCGCCAGCTTCTCGGGCTTCTACCTCGCGATGTTCGTGGTGCTCGCCGCGCTGATCCTGCGCCCGGTGGGGTTCAAATATCGCAGCAAGCGCCCCGACCCGGCGTGGCGGAGCCGCTGGGACTGGGCGCTGTTCGTCGGCGGGCTGGTGCCGGCACTGGTGTTCGGCGTCGCGGTCGGCAACGTGCTGACCGGCGCGCCCTTCCGCTTCGACGGCGACCTGCGGGTCTTCTACGACGGCAGGTTCCTGGCGCTGTTCAGCCCGTTCGCGTTGCTGGCGGGCGTGCTGTCGGTGGCGATGCTGGTGCTGCACGGCGCGGCGTGGCTGTCGATCAAGGTCGAGCACGGCCCGGTGCACGACCGCGCGACCGCCTATGGCTTTACCGCGGGAACGCTGGCGCTGCTGCTGTTCGCGGTCGGCGGACTGATGGTGGCGGCGATGCCGGGGTTCGAGATCGTCGGGACGGTCGATCCTGCCGGCGCCTCCGACCCGCTCCACACCACCGCGCGCATCGTCACGGGCGGGTGGCTGGCGAATTTCGCACGGCACCCGTGGATGGCGATCGCGCCGGCGCTGGGCTTTGCGGGAACGGCGCTGGCGATGATCGGCATCTACCGGCAGCGGGGGGCGCTGGCGTTCGGCGGGTCGAGCGCGGGGGCGGCGGGG
>NZ_LSJO01000407.1:0-366 GCF_001556735.1 Sphingomonas sp. CCH9-F2
TCATGCCGCAGCTCGACGAGAAGGACATAACCGTCACCAACTTCCGCGTGCCATCTGCGTCGATCGACCAATCGACGCAGATGCAGCTCCAGATCGAGAATGCATTGAAGACGCTGCCGGAGGTGGCGCTGGTCTTCTCCAAGAACGGTAACGCCGACCTCGGCACCGATCCGATGCCACCCAATGCGTCGGATACCTACGTCATCCCCAAGCCGGAGAACGAGTGGCCGACGGAGGTGAAAAGCAAGGAGGACATTCTTCGCCGCATCGAGGAGCGGATGAAGCCGCTGATCGGCAACCGGACGGAGATCCAGCAACCGATCCAGATGCGCTTCAACGAGCTGATCGCCGGCGTTCGCGCCGACG
>NZ_LSJO01000408.1:0-1782 GCF_001556735.1 Sphingomonas sp. CCH9-F2
GGTGGTCGCCGTCGAGACGATCAACGGGCAGAAGCGCGTCAAGGCGATCGGTGACGATGCCAAGCTGATGATGGGCAAGACGCCGGGCACGATCGAGGCGATCCGCCCGATGCGTGACGGCGTGATCGCCGACATCGACGTCGCCGAACAGATGATCAAGCACTTCATCGAGAAGGTGCACGGCCGCCGCCGCTTCATGCGCTGGCCCGAAATCGTCATTTGCGTGCCGTCGGGCGCAACCAAGGTGGAACGCCGCGCGATCCGCGACGCGGCACAGAACGCCGGCGCGAGCGCGGTCTATCTGATCGAGGAGCCGATGGCCGCCGCGATCGGCGCCGACATGCCGGTGACCGAGCCGATCGGCAGCATGGTGGTCGACATCGGCGGCGGCACCACCGAAGTGGCGGTGCTGTCGCTGCGCGGCCTTGCCTATACCACGTCGGTCCGCGTCGGCGGCGACAAGATGGACGAGGCGATCGTCAGCTACGTGCGCCGCAACCACAATCTGCTGATCGGCGAGGCGACCGCGGAACGGATCAAGCAGGAACTGGGCTGCGCCAAGCCGCCGGTCGACGGCATCGGCAAGACCATCCACATCAAGGGCCGCGACCTCGTCAATGGCGTGCCCAAGGAAATCCAGATCAACCAGGCGCAGATTGCCGAGGCGGTGAGCGAGCCGGTGGCGACGATCGTCGACGGCGTGCGCATCGCGCTGGAAAACACTGCGCCGGAACTGGCCGCCGACATCGTCGACCAGGGTATCGTGCTGACCGGCGGCGGCGCGCTGCTGCAGGGGCTGGACGAGGTGCTGCGCGACGAAACCGGGTTGCCGGTGACGATCGCCGACGATCCGCTGACCTGCGTCGCGATCGGCACCGGTCGCGCGCTGGAGGATCCGATGTTCCGCGCGGTGCTGCAGAACGGCTAACCCTGGCGGGAGAGGACGGCAATGGCGCCGTCGAAAGACCGGCGGCCGGGGTTTTCGCGGCGCGCGCAATATAGTCTGTTCCTCGCCTATATCCTCGGCATCGCGGGCGCGGTGATGGGGGCGGCGCTGCTCGCGCTGTCGACGTTCCAGCCGGCCGCCTTCGCGATGCTGCGCGCCGGTGTGGCGGAATTGACCGCGCCGGTATCGGGCGCGGTCGCCACCGGCGTGCGCTGGCTGGCGGTGATCCCCGACACGGTCGGCAGCTATATTTTCGTCCATGACGAAAACGCCCGGTTGCGCGCGCAGGCGGAGCGCAACAGCCGCGCGCTGGTGATCGGACGCGAGGCGCAGCTGGAGAACGTCCGCCTGCGCCGCCTGCTGGCGCTGCGCGATCGCACCGGCGAGGTGGTGGTGGCCGCGCGGATCGTCAGCACCACCGCGTCGAGCACGCGCCGCTACGGGCTGCTCAACGCCGGCAGCTGGCAGGGGGTCGCCGATGGCCAGCCGGTCAGCGGGCCGGAGGGGCTGATCGGCCGCGTCCTGTATACCGGCCCGAACACCGCGCGCGTGCTGCTGCTCACCGATGCCGAAAGCGTCGTGCCGGTCTATCGCCTGCGCGACGGTCGACCGGCGCTGGCGGCGGGCCGCGGCGACGGATTGATCGACGTGCGCACCATCGACACCGCCGACGGCGATTTCCGGCCCGGCGACGTCTTCGTCACGTCGGGCACCGGCGGCATCTTCGTTCCCGGCGTCCCGGTGGCGCGGGTGCTGCACAAGGGAACCGACAGCGCGCCGGCGCGGCCGTTCGCGCGGCCCAGCGCGCTCGACGTCGCGATCGTCCACCGCGCGTT
>NZ_LSJO01000409.1:0-460 GCF_001556735.1 Sphingomonas sp. CCH9-F2
TGCTCCTAAAGCTACCGGATCAGCACCGTCACCCCCAGCTTTTTTATGCCCCCCTGGTAGCCGCAACAGGGTCGCTGCTTGTCGCATCAACCAAGCCCTGGCCCCAACCATCCCGGCCAACGACCGGTAAGGCAGGGTATACGGGGCTGGACACACCAAGCATATCCATTATGCTGGATATATGGAAAACGAGGATGCCATCTCGGCGCTGGGTGCTCTTGCACAAGGAACGCGCCTTGACACGTTCCGCCTCTTGGTACGGCACGAACCGGATGGTTTGGCTGCCGGCGATATCGCGCGTCAGCTCGACGTGCCGCAGAACACCCTGTCGGCGCACCTCGGCATCCTCGCCCGCGCTGGCCTGGTCCGCTCCGCACGGCATAGCCGCTCGATCATCTACCGTGTCGATCTGGACGGCCTGCGCGCGCTGACGCTGTTCCTCGTCAAGGACTGCTGCGCC
>NZ_LSJO01000041.1:0-288 GCF_001556735.1 Sphingomonas sp. CCH9-F2
TGCGGTCGAGCAGCGCGGTGGTCATCTTGGGGTCGCCAAAGACGGTCGGCCACTCACCGAAGGCCAGGTTCGTGGTGACGATGACCGAGGTCTGCTCATAGAGCTTGCTGACGAGATGGAAGAGCAGCTGACCGCCCGAGCGTGCAAACGGCAGGTAGCCAAGCTCGTCGAGCACCACGAGGTCGAGACGCGAGAGCTGGGCCGCCAACGTGCCGGCCTTGCCGAGGCGCGTTTCCTCCTCGAGCCGGTTCACCAGGTCCACCGTGTTGAAGTAGCGCCCGCGGGCGC
>NZ_LSJO01000410.1:0-999 GCF_001556735.1 Sphingomonas sp. CCH9-F2
TGGCGGTGTCGGCGATGAACCCCGCCGCCATGACGAACGCCAGCGTCGCCTTGTCCTTGAACCCCAGCGCCCGCAACATGGCGATGACGATCGGCGTCAGGATCAGCGCCGCGCCATCATTGGCGAACAGCGCTGACACGCCTGCGCCGAGCAGCACGATCAGGACGAACAGCCGGCGACCGTGCCCGCCGCCCCAACGCGCGACGTGGAGCGCCGCCCATTCGAAGAAGCCGGCTTCATCCAGCAGCAGGCTGATGACGATGATCGCCACGAACGCCGCGGTCGCGTTCCAGACGATGTTCCACACCATCGGCACGTCGGACAGGGTGACGACGCCCGCGAGCAACGCCACGACCGCCCCGCCCATCGCGCTCCACCCGATGCCGAGGCCTTTGGGTTGCCAGATGACGAGCGCGATCGTCGCGACGAAGATCAGGACGGCAAGCAGCATCAGGCGACGCGCTGGCCCGACGCATCGACGACCTGTTCGCCGTCTTCCTTAGCGAACGCGCCGAGCTGGTCGCTCGGCAGCAGATCGAGGACGGCTTCGGACGGGCGACACAGCTTCACGCCGAGCGGCGAGACGACCAGCGGCCGGTTGATGAGGATCGGGTGCGCCATCATCGCGTCGACCAGCGCGTCGTCGGACAGCGCCGTGTCGCCCAAGCCCAGCTCCGCATGGGGTGTACCCTTCTCGCGCAGCAGGTCGCGCGGTGTTAGGCCCGCGCGGTCGATCAGCTCGACCAGCAGCGCGCGCGAGGGCGGGGTCTTAAGATACTCGACCACATGCGGTTCGATGCCGGCATTGCGGATCAGCCCAAGCGCGTTGCGAGACGTGCCGCACGCGGGGTTGTGATAGATGACGATATCGACGGCCACGGGGCGTCCTTTCAGCAGCAGGGGGCAAGTTCGGCGATAAGCGGAGCGCAGACTTCCGCGTTGCTGGCGCAGCAGTCCTTGACGAGGAACAGCGTCAGCGCGCGCAGGCCGTCCAGATCG
>NZ_LSJO01000411.1:0-828 GCF_001556735.1 Sphingomonas sp. CCH9-F2
GAATACCAGGGCTTGAGATGACCCGCTCCATCTCACGCAATGGCTTCAGCCAGGTAACGGCGGTCTTCACCGACCGCACCGACATTTACTTCGCGCGCCAGCAGGTGACGGAACGGCTCGCACAATCGCGCGACAGCCTGCCTTCCAACGCGCAGCCGATCCTAGCACCGCTCAGCACCGGGCTCGGCGAGATTTTCTTCTATTCGGTCGCCTTCCGTCACCCCGACGGCAAGGGCTTGAAGACGGTCGATGGGAAGCCGGGCTGGCAGTCGGACGGCAGCTATCTCACGCCCGAGGGCGAACGCCTGACCACCGAGCTGGCGAAGGCGGCATATCTCCGCACGGTGCAGGATTGGATCATCCGCCCACAGATGCGCGCCGTGCGCGGCGTCGCCGGGGTTGATTCCAACGGCGGCTATGTGAAGCAATATCTGATCGAGCCAAACCTGAACGCGCTCGTTAGCTATGGGCTATCGGTGACGGAGTTGGCGGACGCGATGGAGCGGGCCAATCTCTCTGCCGGCTCCAATTACGTCCGCCGTGCCGGCGAGAGCTTCCTTGTCCGCGCCGATGCTCGCCTCAAATCGATCGATGACATTCAGGAAGCCGTCGTGGCAACCCGGAACGGCGTTCCCATCCGCGTCAAGGACGTGGGCCAGGTCGTGATCGGCGGTGCGGTCCGCACCGGATCCGGCAGTCGCATGGGATCGGAAGCGGTCATCTCGACCGTGCTGATGCTGGTGGGCGACAACAGCCGCATCGTCGCGACCGATGCCGCCGAGAAGCTGACGCAGATCAACAAGGCGCTGCCGCCCGACGTGTTCGCCG
>NZ_LSJO01000412.1:0-243 GCF_001556735.1 Sphingomonas sp. CCH9-F2
CCGCCGCGCCGCTGCCGGGGATGGCGCAGCCGATCGCGCAGTGGAAGGCGCTACAGCAGACCGATGCGCTGCCGTTCGACAGCTACGCCGGGTTCCTGGCGCAGCATCCCGGCTGGCCCGGGCAGATTGCGATGCGCCGCACCGCCGAGAAGAAGGCGGCGACCGATCCCAACACCCCGGCGGCCAGCGTCGTCGCCTTCTGCCGGCGGTGGTCGCCGCTGACGACGCAAGGCTGGGTGGCGT
>NZ_LSJO01000413.1:0-597 GCF_001556735.1 Sphingomonas sp. CCH9-F2
GCTGGGTCGTCGGCACGACGCAGGGCGGGATGGCGGCGGGCGCGCTGCTGGTCTGGCGGTGCGGGGTCAAACTGCCTGCCCACACCGCCACCTACGCGGCGCTGGCGGCGACCGGGCTGGCGCTGCTGACCGCCGGGCTGGATGCGGACCTGCCGGTCGTGCTGCTGACGCGCGCGCTGTTCGGCGCCGCCACCGGCATCGTCTATACCGATGCGATGAGCGGCGCGGCGGCGCATCGCCCGACCACCGCCTATGCCGCCGTGTTCCTGACGCAGTTGCTGCTGTCCGCGCTGGTCGCGCTGGTCCTGCCGCCGGTCGCCGACGCCGCCGGGCCGCGCGTCGCGCTCGCGCTTCTGGCGATCGCCCCCGCGGCCGCCGCGATCCTGACGATGTCAGCGCGCGATGCGGATCGCCCGGCGGCGGGCGCGACGCCGCTCGCCGATCCCGCCGCCGTCGCGCGCCATCGCCCGTCCGCCGCCGCCTGGGCGCTGGCGCTGGCGACCATCGCGTTCATCGCCGCGACGATGATGATCTGGAGCTCGGCGGCCGCGCTCGCGCTCGCCAGCGGGATCGACCGGGATACGATCGGCGTGGCGG
>NZ_LSJO01000414.1:0-1172 GCF_001556735.1 Sphingomonas sp. CCH9-F2
CGAGTACATCACCCAAACCCGCGAGGCCTCGTCAGGCAATTAGGGGGCAACGACACCAGGCAGCTGCCGAGAATGCCCCAGCGTCGAGCGCGGTGATGCTGGCAGGAGTGGGGAACCGCTCGATGAGCGCGAGAAACCAGTCGGACCGGCTGTTGCCTGCGAAGCGGGCGATCTCGGGGAAGTACAGCGGCAGGTAGTGGGTCAGGATGCGGTGCCAGGTCTGCGTCTTCATCCTAGAGATCGTTTCGTGGGTCTTCGAGAGTTCCTGCAGGTCATTGATGCCCGCGGCGAGAGGATCGACGTAGCGCTGCGTCGCACCGATCCGCAGCATGTGCAGGATGACCTGCGCGTCCTTGGGGTCGTTCTTGTCCCAGCCATTGTGCAGCGCCTCGCGCGTTCTGGCGAGCGCGACCGACGAGATGAGGCGCAGCTCGAACCCTGCCGTCAGCAGCCGATGTGCCAGCGTGCGATGGTAATTACCCGTCGCCTCGAACCCGACAATGATAGGGCGCCCGATGGCAGCGAGTTTTTCGGCAAAGCCGTCATAGTCCTGCCTGGTTGCCATGACGGTCATCCGCCGGCGCCGGCCGCCTTCCGGTCGCTCGATGAGAACCTCCTGCCGGCTCTTGGACATATCGATAGCTACCAGCACGGCGCCGGCAGGCGTAGAGGTGAGCTTGGTCATGGTCGGTCAGCCTCCAAAGTGTTGTCTCGACAACCTCACTTTAGATACCTGCTGACCGGTCATGGCTTGCCCTGATGAAGCCTGCGGCCGCTACGCGGCCTTGTCTTCATCAGGGCCATAGCGGCTCCCAAACCAGCGCTTCCCAATGTGCTATGGCAGCGAGTTCATCGCCGCCGCCGTCCAGACCTGGCTCAGGCAGATCGGCGTGAAGACGCTCTACATCGCCCCGGGCTCGCCATGGGAGAACGGCTACAACGAGAGCTTCAACGGCTCGCTGCGGGATGAGCTGCTGAACGGCGAGATCTTCTACACCCTCGCTGAAGCCAGGGTGCTGATCGAGGCGTGGCGGCGTCACTACAACACTGTCCGACCGCACAGCAGCCTCGGCTATCGACCACCCGCCCCGGAAGCGGCGACACCGCCATTGCCGGCCTCCGGTTCCGCTTCGCTCCACCTCCGACCGGCAATGGCGGCGGAGACGACAATG
>NZ_LSJO01000415.1:0-2864 GCF_001556735.1 Sphingomonas sp. CCH9-F2
TCCAGCGCGTGATCTCCGGGCGGAAATAGCTGGCGGTGCCGGTGGCGAACATCGCGAACAGCAGCCAGCCGGCGACCAGCCCCAGCCAGCCGTGGATCCACGCCATCGACTGACGCAGCGCGCGGATCACGGGCGCACCCCGATCAGCCACACCGCCGCGCCCATCAGCAGCGCGCCGCCCCACACGATGGCCGCGACGCGCGCCAGCGAGGCTTCGGCGAAACACCACAGGCCGACGATCGCATAGAGGAGGAACGACAGGATCATGGCCCAGACGGTCGCCTCCACCCGCGCGATCGGCAGCAGCCGGGCGGTCAGCGACGCGGCGGTGGCGGCGAAGGCGTAATTGCCCAGGAACGCGGTGATGCAGCGCGCGGTCATCGCCCAGGCGGCGGGGCGGATGCGCCAGCGTGGCTGCGCTGGCGGCACGGCCCCCGATCCGGCGCGTCGCATCAACATTCCCGACAACCCCCTTGCCCATTGATCGCAACCCCCTTAGCAGCGTCTGCGAGTCACTATCAATAGCGGAAAGAACAATCATGCGGGGACGAAGGGGCTGGGCGATCGCGGCGCTGCTGCTGGGCGGTGCGCCGGCGACGGGATGGGCGATGCCGGGTGCGACGGAGGATGCCGTCGCCGCCGACCCGCAGGTGCGCGACAATGACGACGTGATCGTCAACGGCGTGCGCGAGCGGGCGACCGGCGATGCGGGCGCCAAGACGCCGACCCCGCTGATCGCGCTGCCGCAGGCGGTGGCGGTGATCGACGAGACCGAGCTGCTGCGCCGCAACGTGCAGTCGATCAACCAGGCGCTCGGCTATGTCGCGGGGGTCGCGCCCAACCAGCGCGGCAATGTCGCCACGCGCTACGACCAGCTGTACATCCGCGGGTTCACGCCCGGCATCTACATGGACGGGATGCGGCTGCTGGGCGGTATCTATGCCAGCCCGCAGATCGATTTCCACCTGGTCGACCGCGTCGACATCATCAAGGGGCCGGCATCGGTCCTGTATGGCAATTCCACCCCCGGCGGGCTGGTCAACCTGACCAGCAAGGTGCCGTACCGCGAGGCGGGCGGGCGGATCGAGCTGGCGGCGGGCAATTTCGACCTGCTGCGCTCGTCGATCGACGTGAACCAGCCGCTCGACCGCGATGGCAAGCTGCTGTTCCGCGTGATCGCGGGGGCGGAGCGGTCCGACGGCTTCATCGCGCTGACCCGGAACCGGCGCTATTATGCGCGCCCGATGCTGACCTTCGCGCCCGACGACGCGACCAGCGTCACGCTGATCCTCAACTACCAGCGCGATCCCGAAGCGGCGTCGTACAGCGGCGTGCCGGTGTACGGCTCGGCGCTGCCCAGCCCGCTGGGGGCGCTGCCGGTGAACCTCAACGTCTCCGAACCGGCCTATGAGGCGTTCGACCGGACGCAGAAATCGGCCACCGTGCTGCTGCGCCATCAGCTGAACGACACGCTGACCTGGACCACCAATGCACGCTACCTGGATATCGACCTGCACTATCGGCAGATCTATCTGTCGTTCAACGCCAACACCAACCTGGACGCCAGCGGCAACACCGATCTGTCGCGGATCACGCGCGGCGGCGGCGGCGCGGACGAGGCGTTCCGCACGATCACGCTCGACAACCGGCTGGCGGCGGACCTTGCGACCGGGCCGGTGCGCCACACGCTGCTGGCGGGGCTGGACTGGCAGAACAACCGTGGCAGCAACGACCAGGCGTTCGCGATCGGCACCAGCGCCAACCCGGCGATCAGCATGCCCAACCTGGATCTTTACGCCCCTGTCTATGGCCGCAACCTGCCGTCGAGCAACCTGCTGCTGTTCCCCGGCGTGACGCGCAATTTCCGCAAGATCGACCAAGTCGGCGTCTATGCGCAGGACCAGATCGCGATCGGCGGGTTGAACGTGATCGCGAGCGGGCGGTACGACTGGTATTCGACGCTGACCCGAAATCGCATCAGCGGGGCCGTCACCCGGCTGTCGCAAACCGCCTTCACCGGGCGGGTCGGCGCGCTGTACGAGACCAAGCTGGGGCTGTCGCCGTTCGTCAGCTATTCCGAAAGCTTCGAGCCGCAGACCGGGACGACGTTCGACGGGACGCCGTTCGTCCCCGTCACCGGGCGGCAGTACGAGGCGGGGCTGAAATACCAGCCGCGCGGCACCAGCGCGCTGTTCACGCTGTCGGCCTACGACCTGCGCCGCCAGAACGCGACCGTGCCCGACCCGGTCAACATCGGCTTTTCGATCCAGGCGGGCGAGGTGAAGGTGCGCGGCATCGAGCTGGACGGGCGCGGCGATATCGCCCCCGGTCTGTCGGTGACGGTCGCGGGCAGCTATACCGATGCGCTGACGGTGCGCGGCAATCCGCCGACCGGCACCGGCGACCAGCTGGCCGGGGTGACCGGCACGCGCCCGCTGGGCATCCCCAAGTGGAGCGCGTCGAGCTTCGTCGCATGGGACCTGAAACATGCCGCGGCGGGCGCGCTGGGCGGGCTGAACCTGGGCGCGGGCGTCCGCTACGTCGGCGAATCGGACGGGACGGCGCAGATCACGCGCAACCGGCAGCTGGTCACGACGCGCTTCGCCTCGCCCGGTTTCGTGCTGGCCGATGCGCTGATCGGCTACGACATCGGCGTGCTCGACCCATCGCTGGCGGGGCTGAGCCTTAGCGTCAATGCGCAGAACCTGTTCGACAAGCGGCATATCGCCAGCTGCTTCTTCAACAACAGCTGCTATTTCGGCGCGTCGCGCACCGTCGTGGGGACGCTGCGCTACAATTGGTGACGGCTGGATAAGGCGGGCATGTTCTGCCACGGGGGAGCGATGAGTGCGCTCCCCCTGTTG
>NZ_LSJO01000416.1:0-3958 GCF_001556735.1 Sphingomonas sp. CCH9-F2
CAGCGATCCCGGCACCGGCGTTCGTTTCCACGATCACCTCATGCCCGCGCGCGACATACTCGCGCACCGCGCCGGGCGTCAGGCCGACGCGATATTCATGGTTCTTGATTTCCTTGGGAACACCGACGCGCATCGTCTCTCTCCGTCTTCGCGATGAAGACGATCGTATCGCAATCCGCGCGCACGATCCGCGCGAAGTGCGCGCACGCTACTTGCGATGCCGTGATATTTCTGCGTCAATCCGCGTCATGACGCAGGAATATCCCGCCATCGACCGGATTGACCGGCGACTCATCGCGCTGCTGCTCGCCAATGCGCGCGCCACCGCCTTCATGCTCGCGGACGCGATTGGGCGCTCGGCGAGCGCGGTCGGGCGGCGACAGCGCGCGCTGGAGGAAGCCGGCGTCATCACGGGCTACGAAGCGCGGGTCGATCTGGCGCGGCTCGGCTATCGCACGATCGTCCACATCAAGATGACGCTGGAAAGCCAGCGCAAGGACGTGCTGGAAGCGTTCGAGGCCGCGATCGTCACCAGCCCGTCGGTGGTGCGCTGTGACCTGATGTCGGGAAACGACGATTATCTGGTGACGGTGCGCGCGCGCGACCTGACGCATTTCGCCGCGATCCACCGCGAGGAACTGTCGCGGCTGCCCGGCGTCACCCGGATGGAATCGGGCTTCGTACTGCGCGAGGTGGTCAGCCCGCGCCTCCCCCTCGCGCTGCTCGACTAGCCGCGGGTTACAGCGACTGGCCGTCGTCCACGTCGATCACCGAACCGGTGACCATCGCGGAGGCGTCGGACGCGAAATACAGCAGCAGGTCGTCCAGCCCGTCGATCGGCATCAACCGGCGGCGGTGGAACCCTGCGATATGCGCCTTGCCGCCGTCGGTGTCGAACCAGTCGCCGTTGATGTTGGTGCGGATATAGCCGGGCTGGATCACGTTGACGTTGATCCCCGAACGTACCCATTCGCGCGCCAGGTTGCGGCCCAGATGCGCGACCGCCGCCTTCGACGCGGCATAAGCGCTGTCGCCGGTGCCGGTCTGATGCGCGGTGATCGACCCGATCAGCACGATCCGCCCGCGCCCGGTGTCGCGCACGCCCGCCGCGACCAGCCGCCGCGCGCCTTCCCGCGCGGTCAGCAGCACGCCGGTCAGGTTGACGTCGATCGTGGCGCGCAGCGCCGCGGCGGCGACGTCGGTGGAGCGGCCGGCATTGCTTTGCCCGGCGTTGGCGACGACGGTGTCGATCGTGCCGAACTGCGCCTGCCCCGCGTCGAACGCCGCCGCGATCGAGGCATCGTCAGTCACGTCCATCGCCACCGCCAGCGCCCGATCGCCCAGCCGTTCCGCCAGCCGCTGAACCGCGTCCAGGCGCCGCGCAGCGACGACCACCTTCGCCCCCGCGGCGACGAATCGCTCCGCAAAGTGCGCGCCCAGCCCGGACGATGCGCCGGTCACCAGCGCCACGCGTCCCGTCAGATCGAACGCCATCATCCCCTCCCCGCCTGTTTCGCCACGCCCGTTTCACAAAAACGCGGGTGTTTCAACCGTGCGATCAAGGGACAGGAACGGTCCGCGGGCGGTATGCCCGCCCGCCGACGGCGTCCCCGCGTTATGCCTTCGGCGCGGTCAGATGCGCGCTGAGGTGTTTGTTCATCTCGAACATCGAGACGGACTTCTTGCCGAAGATCTTCTCCAGCTTGGCATCGCCGTTGATCTGGCGCCGGTCCTTGGCGTCCTGCAAATCGTGCTTCTTGATGTATTCCCACACCTTGCTGACGACTTCGCTGCGCGGCAGGTCCTTCTTGCCGACGATCTCCGCCAGGTCCGCGGACGGGGTGACCGGCGCGGTGATGCCGCCACGTGCGCCGCCGGCGGGCTTCGCCTTCTTGGCCGTGGTCTTGGTGTCGCTTTTGGCCTTCTTTTCCGGTGACTTCGCCATCGCTGCTCTCCAATCGTTACCCCGTTCCGATCGAGCAGCGGCGGTTGTGACACCGCCGCGACTCCATGGACGCGACCCCTTGCGTACCAACAGCGTGGCGCGACCGCTACCGTGACGGTGGCATCGTGCGCCTAATCGATCCGCTTACAGACGCGACGGGCCTATCCGCCGTAGTGTGACGCGGCATCACGGTGGAGTGGATCGATGGTCGGCGTGGAATCGCGGGTGAGTGTCGCCGGTACGGCGCGGTCGTCGCTGGATAGCGCGGGGAGCACGCCGGGCGCCGCCCCGGGGCCGCTGGACCGGTTGATGGCCGGCGGCCGCGCGCTGTCGCAGTTCCGCGGCGATGCCGGCGTCCATGTGGTCAAGGCCGGCGAGACGCTGTCGCAGATCGCGCGGGCGGCGGGCACCGACTGGCAGACGCTGGCGCGGATCAACGGCCTGCCCGACCCCGACCGGCTCCGCGTCGGCCAGCGGATCGAGCTGCCCGATGCGCCGCGCGTCCATGTGGTGCGCGGCGGCGAGACGCTGTCGGGCATCGCCAGGGATGCCGGCGTCAGCGCCGCATCGCTGGCACAGCGCAACCATATCGCCAATCCCGACCTGATCCACCCCGGCCAGCGGCTGTCGATCGCGGGCAGCCCCGCCCCGGGTCCGCGACCGGTCACAGCGCCGGTTACCGCCGCTCCCGCCAGGCCGGCGGCGGCGGCGGGCGCAACGCTGACGCCCGGTGCCGCATCGCTGCGCGCAGCGGATATCGCGGCGGCGCGCGCAGCGGGGCACCAGTCGATCGGCAAATGCTACGCCTGGGTGAAGACCGCGCTGCAGCAGTCGGGCGCGGTCCCCGATTACATGCCCGGCGTCGCCGCGAAGGATGCCGGCCCGACGCTGGAACAACGCGGCTTCGTCAACCTGATGAACCAGCCCGGCAATACGATCCGATCGCCGTATGACGCGCCCAAGGGTGCGGTGCTGGTCTATGGCGCCGCACCGGGCGCGGTGGATAGGAATGCCAGATACGGCCATATCGAGATCCGCACCGGCACGGGCTTCGCCAGCGACTATGCCTCCGCCAACGCGCGCACCGGCAGCGCGGCGAACGGGCTGGAGGGGCGTGGGCGCGTGCTGACCGGCGTCTATGTGAAGCCGGATGCGGCGGCGTCCAGCGCGGCGGGGGCGAGCGCGGCCGCCGCCGACGGCGCCTATGCCCCCGCCAACCTCAAACTGGGCGCCAACGATCGCTATCGCGACGCGATCGTCGAGGCCGCGACGCGCACCGGCATGACGCCGCAGACGGTCGCGGCGATCATCGATGCCGAAACGCTGAAGGATGCCGATGGCGTGTGGCGCGACGATGCCGCGGCGGGCACGTCGAGCGCGGTCGGCATGACGCAATTCCTGAAGGGCACGTGGATCGGCGAGGCGACCCGCGCCGGCGGTATCCTGAATGCCGAGGCGAAGGCGGCGGGGATGGTCGATGCGAACAACCGCGTCGTCGACGAACCGGGGCTGCTGGCGCTGCGCACCGATGCGCGGCTGTCGATCCTGGCCGGTGCGGATTATGCGCGGCAGAACCTGTCGTCGCTGACGCGCAGCGGCGCGATCCCGGCGGATGCCGATCCGGCGGCGCTCGCCAAATATGCCTATGTCGCGCATCACGAGGGGTTGGGCGGGGCGCGCGGATTCCTGTCGGGCGACATGCGCTACCTGCGTGATGCCACGTTCGAGGCGAACGTCCCCGCCGCCAGCCGCCAGCGGTATCTGGATGCGGCAGGCGGCAGCGAGCCGCTGGCGTATCGCAACTGGCTGTCCGACTATATCGACCGGCGCATCGACGTGACTCGGTTCATGAACGACAGCACCGGCGTCGCGGTGCCAACGATGCGGTCGCTGCTGCGGTGAGCGGGCTTTGGACGCGGCGCCGGCTGCGCTAGGGGCATCGGCCATGTCGTGGAAGCCCGTTGCCCCCGCCGCCCTGCTGGCGCTTGCCGCCTGCGGCGCGGCCCCCGCCCC
>NZ_LSJO01000417.1:0-747 GCF_001556735.1 Sphingomonas sp. CCH9-F2
ACACGCTGGCCGCCTATCGCCGCGACCTGACGCTGGCGTCGGCGGATCTCGACGGCGGCCTTTCGCGCGCCGATGCCGCCGCGCTGGGACGGCTGGCGGATGGCTGGCGCGACCTGTCGGGCGCGACGGTCGCGCGCAAGGCGGCGGCGCTGCGCCGTTTCTTCGGCTTCCTGGCGGAGGAGGGCGACCGCGCCGACGACCCTTCGCCCGCGCTGCCGCGCCCGGCCACGCGCCGCCCGCTGCCGCGCACGTTGGGCCATGGCGATGTCGACCGCCTGTTCGCCGCGCTGGGCGCTCGGCTGGCGCGCGATCCGGTGATCCCCACCGACCTGCGCCTCGCCGCATTGGTCGAACTATTGTACGGATCGGGGCTGCGCGCCAGCGAGCTGGTGTCGCTGCCGCGCAACGCGATCCATCCCGACCGCCCGTTCCTGATCCTCAAGGGGAAGGGCGGGCGCGAGCGGCTGGTGCCGGTGTCGGACCGCGCGCGCGCGGCGATCGCGGCGTGGCGCGCGCATGTCGCGACCGACCGCGCGTTCCTGTTCCCGTCCGGCGCGACGCATATCTCGCGCGTGCGGCTGTTCCAGCTGGTCCGCACGATCGCGGGGGAGGCGGGGATCGCGCCCGACCGGATCAGCCCGCACGTCCTGCGCCATGCCTTTGCCACCCACCTGCTGGAGGGCGGGGCGGACCTGCGCGCGCTCCAGACGATGCTGGGCCACGCCGATATCGCGACCACCGAAATCT
>NZ_LSJO01000418.1:0-327 GCF_001556735.1 Sphingomonas sp. CCH9-F2
GGAACGCGAACGTCGCAAGATCGCGGGTGGTGAACGTCGCCTGCTGCCGCGTGATGGCGTCCAGCGCAATATCGGGATTGGCGATGATCTTATCGCCGTTCTCACGCGCAATGCGGGTGTGATCTTCGATCCGCTCCGCCTCAAGCCCCTGCTCCGGCCTGCGCGATGCGGCGGGGCCGATCTTGTGCTGCGGCTCCAGCTCGATCCCCTGCGCCTCATAGGAGCGATGGTCGATTCGCCCCTCAAGCCCCAGCTCGGCCATGCGCTCGTTAACGTGCGCGCTCCACGCCTCGCGCCAGTCCTTCAACAGCTCGGTCGAGTTCCAGT
>NZ_LSJO01000419.1:0-4092 GCF_001556735.1 Sphingomonas sp. CCH9-F2
CCCAGCCACCAGGCGGCCGCGAAGACGAACGCGAGCCCGACCAGCTGCACCCCGATCATCGGCGTAAACAGCTGCGCCGGCGACACCTTGAGCGCCGCCGCGGCGCGCAGCGTGGGGCCCGTCCATGGCAGGAAATTGACCCCGGCCGCCATCGACGCAGTGCAGGCCAATACCCGCCGGTCCATCCCGAGCCGATCGTACAGCGGACGCAGCGCGGGGATGGTGACCAGAAAGCAGACCGCACCCGATCCATCGAGATGGATGAGCAGCGCCAGCGCCGCGGTTCCGACCGCAATGTGACGCGGATCCTCACCGACCAGTCGCAGCACCAGCCCGACCAGCGGCGAAAGCAGCCCCGCATCGGTCATGATCCCGAAGAACAGGATCGCGAAGACGAACATCCCCGCGACGGGCGAGATCTTGCCGATCCCCCCGACGATGTATCCAGGCACCGCGGCGCCCAGTCCCACCACCAACGCCGCCACCACCGGCACGAGGATCAGCGCTGGAAGCGGTGATACCCGGTTCGATAGGATGGCGGCGAGCAGCGACAGGATTGCCAATGCACCGACAATCGCCAGCATGATCCTCCCCTTGCGCTTCTGCCATCATGTTGCGCGTCGGGCCATTCGACAATGTTAATTATCTGATGGATCGATGCCCTATGTGGAATGGTCGGGCGACTTCGCCGGCAATTGAAAGTGATCCAGGAACGCCTGGGCGGCCGGAGACAACGTCCGGCTCGCCAGCCACGCGACGCCGATCGTCCGTTCGACGAGCGGGGCAACCAGCGGCCGCGTCGCGATGATGTCGCTGTGGAGCATGCCGATCGTGGAGCGCGGGAGCGCCGTTATCCCCAGCCCTGCCTCGATCAGCGCGCCAACCGTCGCCAACTGCGCGCAGCCGTAGAGTGGCCGGACAGCGACTCCTGCGCGGATCATGGCGGCGTCGGTCAGCACGCGCACGCTGCTGTCCGGCGCCATCGCGATGAAGGGATGATCCGCGAAGATCGCCCAAGCGGCTGGCTGGTCGTTGTCAAGCGCGCCGTTCCGGCGCACCGCCAGCACCATTGGATCGTCCATCAGCGGTTCGAAGCGGAAGGTGTCGTTGCCCGGCGGGGTGGTGATCGCCAGGTCGATATGCCGCGCCTCCATCTGCTCGTAGAGTGCGCCGGACAGGTAATCGCGCAGGACGATCTCGACCTGAGGATGGCTTTGTTGAAAGCGGGCGATCACGCTCGGCAGCAGCCCGGCGGCGACCGACGGCAACGCACCGATCACGACGCGACCGCGTTCGCCGTCGAACGTGCGCGCCAACATGGAAAATGCATCGTCGAAGTCGGCGGTCAGCCGCTCGACGACCGGCAACAGCACCTCGCCCGCGCTGGTCAGCGCGACATTGCGCGAGTTCCGATCGAACAGGCGGCTCCCCAACTGCTCCTCCAGCAGCTTGATCGTGCGGCTCAACGCCGGTTGCGAGACGTTGGCGATGCGCCCGGTCTCACTGAAACTGCGGTGATGCGCCACCAGCATGAAGAGGCGAAGACTTGTCAGGCTTGGGTTACGTCGCATTCCACACCGTGCTGATTCCGCTGAGCCGGGAGCGTCTAGCACATACTATTCTTTGGCGGCGCTCGTTTTGCAGGGGGTTGGTGCGGGGGTGTGAGGCGGCCCGGTTTGTCTGCGCAGGCCCACGGCGGGGATAAGTGGAATCTTGCAGGTTGATCACGCCGCGATCAGAAGCGCGTGGCCGAATGTATCAGGTCCGGCATATCGCCGCGGCACGGGACGATGGTCGATAACAGACCAAAGCGGCGTGTCGGCTAAGCACGCCAAATGCCGCGACGCCATCCCGTGCCGTTTCCCATAAAAAAAGGCACCGAAGTCGCTTCGATGCCTTTTTCCGGTGGGGCCCGCTCAGTCTTTTGCGCCGGTGCCCGGCTCGGTTGTCTTGGGCGCCTTGCCATCCTTGATCCTGCCTTCGTTGCGCAGTTCGCGGCCTTCTTCGGCTTTCCTCTGGCTTTCGGGCGACGTGCCGTGCTCGAACGCCTCTTCCTTAAGATAGCCTGCGGCTTCCCTGGCCTTGCCTTCGATGCTCATGACGAACTCCTTCATTGCCTGCAAACACAAGAAATAGAACGCCCACAGGTTCCGATAGGCACGGTATTGATCGACATGACCGAAGGGGAAAGTTGCATAGCCAGTCTATTGATCCCGATCAAATCGGACCACGAAACATTGACCGGGATCAACTTATCCCCCGCAGTTGATTCACATCAATACGAAAAATACGGCAGGACAGGCGAGACCAACCGGAAGCTGGCGGAAAACAACTGACTTTAAGACGTTGGGCGTGGGTCAGTCGCGATCCTTGTGCGCGGGGCGACAAGGAGAAGGGCGAGCATGAAGATCGCGATCATCGCGCACCTTAAATATGCGATCGGGCAACCGTTCGCCGGCGGTCTGGAAATGCATACGCATATGCTCGCCCGGTCACTGCGCGGACGCGGCCATGAAGTGACATTGTTTGCGTCGACCCATTCGGACCCGGCCCTTGGCGTGGAAGCGATCTGCGATGAAACGTCGTTGCTGGAAACCGGCGTGGCCGAAGCGGGCGACGTCGCCTTCTTCCGCGAACATCATGCCTATCTGCGCCTGATGACCGATCTGCGCAGCCGGTCGTTCGATGTCATCCATAACAACAGCCTGCATTATCTGCCGGTCTGCATGTCCGACACGGTTCCCGCGCCGATGGTGACGACGCTGCATACGCCGCCCTTCTGCTGGCTGGAAAGCGGCATCAGGCTGGGCAGGGGCAATATGCGCTACGTCGCCGTGTCGCAGGCGACGGCCGACATGTGGCGCCATGTGGCGACAGCGCGGCATGTCATTCCCAACGGCATCGACCTTCGCCAATTCCCCGGGCGCGCTCGACCGGACGATGACCCCTATCTGGTCTGGTACGGCCGGATCGTTCCCGAAAAGGGGCTCGACCATGCGATCGACGCCGCGCGCATGGCGGGTATGGCGCTGCGGATCGCCGGCCCGATATCGGACGAACGCTATTATCGCGACGTCATCATGCCGCGGCTCGGCCGCGACGCCGTCCATGTCGGACATCTCGCGCATGGCGACCTCGCACGGCTCGTCGCCGGGGCACGCGCGGCATTGTGCACGCCGCGTTGGGAAGAGCCCTATGGCCTGGTGGTGGCCGAAGCGCTGGCGTGCGGCACGCCGGTCGCCGCCTATCGCCGGGGCGGCGTGCCCGGCCTGCTCCATGCGGGGTGCGGCGTGCTGGCCGAGCCGGATGATATCGCCTCCCTTGCGGAAGCCGCGAAAGCCGCGATGCGGCTCGATCGCGCTGCCTGCCGCGTCCATGCCGAGCAGCATTGCGATGCCGAACACATGGTCGATCGTTACGAGGCGCTCTACACCGAGATGGTCGGCACGGCGGCGATCATGCCCTTCGCAACCTCGGCTTCCATGCCGGTCGTGGCCCATGTCGCATGACGCGGCAGGTGTGCGTCTGCATTCCCGCACGTAACGAAGCCGATCATATCGCCACCCTGCTCCGCGCGCTCGGTCAGCAGTCCGTCGCCGAGCCGTTCGTCGTCGCCCTGTGCATCAACAACAGCGATGACGGCACAGCGGAGGTCGCGCGCGCCGCGGCGGGAACGGCGCGGGGGCGATACGCGCTGGAGATCATGGAATGCCAATTCGCGCCGAACGATGCCCATGCCGGCACGGCGCGCAGAAGCGCGATGGACCTGGGCGCGCGCCTTCTGGCCGGCGACGATGCCCTGCTGATCTCCACCGATGCCGACTGCCGGCCACCCGAAAAGTGGCTGGCAGCGAACCTGGAGCATTCCGCACCCGATCATATCATCGGCGGCCGGATCGATATCGACGAAGAGGATCCTGCCGCCACGCCTGCCATGATGGAGATGCGACGCCGGTTCGACGCTTACTGGCACGCCGTTCGCGCGATCGAGGATCATATCGATCCGCTGCCCTGGGATCCGGCGCCGCGCCATGGCGACCATACCGGCGCCAGCCTGGCCCTGACGGTCGGCCTGTACCGCCGTGCCGGCGG
>NZ_LSJO01000042.1:0-12867 GCF_001556735.1 Sphingomonas sp. CCH9-F2
GCGCGTCGCATCGCAAGACTATGAAATTTCATCGGATAATTATGAATCAGGCTCTGAGAGGGAAGGGGGGTCGGGGTCGTGAGCTGCACGAGCAGCCACAGACCCGGAGACCCCCATGACCGACCTGTTCGACCCTGCGCCCGCGCGCGCCGACCATGCCACCGCTGCCGCCCGCCTGCTGCTCCCCGCGATCGCCGGCGACGCGAAGATCACCCGAGCGATGCTCAACGACGCGATGATCCGCGCCTATGGCGGCACCGACGCCGATGGTCGCTGGACCCAGCGCGAGAGCTTCGAGGTGCTGGAGCATGCGACCGCGCTGGCGGTATGCGCAGCAGGCACCACGCCGGCGGTCGACGCCGCGATCGGGCTTATGGCGCGCCTTCCTACCCAGACCGTGCGCAGCGAGGAGCAGATCGACTGGCAGCAATTCTCGACCCCGCTCGATCTCGCCACGATCACGGTCATGCTCGCGAACGCACGCGCGGATGACATCGTACTCGAACCGAGCGCCGGCAACGGTCTCCTGGTAGCGGGCCTCCCGCCGATCGCGGCGCTCCAGCTCAACGAGATCGATCCCGCGCGCCGCGAGCGGCTGTCGGCCACCTTCCCGAAAGCCAGCGTTACCGGCCACGACGGCGCGCAGATCGCCAGCGTCATGGCATCCGCGGAGCGCCCCAGCCTCATCCTGATGAACCCGCCCTTCTCGCGCTCGCTCGGCCGCGGTGCCGACGCGCTCGCTGCGGTCCGCCACCTGCAGGCGGCGATCAAGCGTGTGCGGCCTGGCGGGCGCGTCGTCGCGATCATGCCCGACTGGTTCTTCAACTCCGCGCGCATGGGCACGATCTGGTCGACGACGCTGGCGAGCGTCGCGCTGCGCACCTCGATCCGGCTGACCCATGCCTATGGCAAGCACGGCACCGGAGTCGCGGTGCGACTCTATGTCATCGACAAGACGGTGGGTGATACCACGACGGTCACGCTCCAGCGCGGCGCCGTAAGCGACCTGGTCGAGGCGCTGGTCATCCCGCCCCGGCAGGATCTGATCCCGGAGGCCGCCACTCCGGCGCCGGTCAAGCGGGGCGGGGGGCTGTCCCTCCTGCGCAGCGTGAGATCGAAGCCCGCTGCCACCCCGCGCATCTTCCGCGCTCTCGCCAGGAACGAGGTTCTCCCGGTCGGCTACCAGGTACTCGAGACGCCGGCGCCACTCGCCGAGCAGTCCGGCGTCTATCTGCCCTATCGGCCGAGCCGTATCGTGTTCGACGCTGCCGGCGAGCATCCGACCGCGCTGGTGGAATCGATCGCGATGGGCTCGATCCCCGCGCCGATCCCCGTCCATGTTCCGTCGCTGCCCGAACGCACCGTCACCGAACGCCTCCTGTCCTCCTCGCAGCTCGAGACCGTCGTTTACGCCGGCCATGCCTGGACCCAGTATATCCCGGGCCTGAGCAAGCCAGACAAGGAGGGCGTGGGGCTGGTGCTCTCCGACGACGGACGCGCGTACCGCAAGGGCTATTTCCTGGGCGACGGCACCGGGGCAGGGAAGGGGCGGCAGGTCGCGGCCGTCATCCTCGACAACTGGCTGGCGGGTCGTCGCAAGAACATCTGGATCAGCAAGAACGAGGCGCTCCATACCGACGCGATCCGCGACTGGACCGCGCTCGGCGGTCTCGCGGCCGATGTGCAGCCGCTCTCGCGCTGGAAGATCGACGAGCCCGTCACGATGGACGAGGGCGTCCTGTTCGTGACCTATCCGACGCTGCGCTCCAACCGCGGCGACGCCACCCGGCTCGATCAAATCATCGCCTGGGCCGGTGCCGACTTCGACGGCGTCATCGCGTTCGACGAGGCGCATGAGATGGGCGGCGTCGCGGGTGGCGAAGGGTCGATGGGCACCAAGAAGGGCTCGCAGCAGGGCATCGCCGGCGTTCTCCTGCAGAACCACCTGCCCGACGCCCGCGTGCTCTACGCCTCGGCGACCGGCGCGTCGGAGGTGAACAACCTCGCCTATGCCGTGCGGCTCGGCCTGTGGGGGCCGGAGACCGCCTTCGCCAACCGCGAGGCGTTCATCACCCAGATCCGGCAGGGCGGGATCGCGGCGATGGAACTGGTCGCGCGCGATCTCAAGGCGACCGGCCTCTACACCGCGCGCGCGCTGAGCTTCGCCGGGGTCGAATATGACATCCTCCGCCACGAGCTGACGCCTGAACAGATCGCGGTGTACGACACCTATGCCGATGCCTGGGCGATCATCCATCGCGGCCTTGAAAAGGCGCTCGAACTCACCGGCGTCGTCGACGGCAACGAGGGCAAGACGCTCAACTCGGGCGCGAAGGCCGCGGCGCGCTCGCGGTTCGAAAGCTGCAAGCAGCGGTTCTTCGGGGCGCTCCTCCTGTCAGCGAAGCTCCCGACCGTCATCGCGGCGATCGAACAGCATCTGGCGGCCGATCAGTCGGTCGTGCTGCAGCTGGTCAGCACCGCCGAGGCGATCCTCGACCGCCGCCTGGGCGAACTGTCGCCCGACGAGCGCGCCGACCTCGACATCGATCTCTCCCCGCGCGAGTATGTGTAATGTTGAGCTCAACATTACACATATTCTTTGCAGTCGCAGTTTATGTCGAGCGTGGCGGCGGGAGGCGCAGGTTTCCTTCGGTTTTCCATGATTTCACTCCAGATAACTACGGTTCCGTCGACCTCAGCAAGTCGAAGGAGCCAACATGCGAACACGATCATCACTGCCGTTTCGGACTGCCCCGCTCAGGGTCGAAGACCCGCCCAGTCACGGCGCTCTTCTCACCGCATTCCTCTCCTCTCTGTCCCTCGACGAGAAGTCAGGCTGTGCGGTTCTGTATGGCGCGGCGGTCCGCCATTTCCTGCATTGGCTGGAGCGGCATAGGACCGCGATCCGCACGATTGACGATCAGGCTGTCCGGCGGTTCGAGAAGCATCGGTGCCGGTGCCACCGGTATTCGGCGCAGCAAGCGCACTACAAGGCTGACCAAGCAGCAAGGGTCAGGCGCTTCGTCCGGTTCCTGGAAGATCAAGGCTACGTCGAAGTCGACGACGGGATCGACGATCTGCCACGGCACCTCGCTGACTATTCCGATGCGATCGATCGCCTGCAACTCGCCGAGGGCCCGGCGCAGTCCTATCGATCCGAGGCAGAGCATGTCGTGGCCTGGCTTCGTGTTACGCGACGCCAATGGATCGATATCGACGACACGATCATCGACGAGTACGCCGCGCATGATTGCCGATGCCCGGTCTGGCGCAAGCGGGGCCAGTTGGTCGCAACAGGCACCAAGCGGCGGGGGCGATGCGCACGGCACTTCGTCGAGTTCCTGCGAGGCCGGGGCGCCATCCCATTGGTTGAACCGGTGGCGGACGATAACCCGCACATGTCGGCTTACCTGGCATGGCTCAAGCAACACCGCGGCGCCACGGACGAGACGATCCGGCGCTACCGGACCGATATTAGACGGCTGATGCCAATGCTTGGCGAGCCTTCGCTATGGGATGCCGCCGGACTCAGGAGCGCATTCCAGCGACGAAGCAAGGAGACGCCGGGCTCGGTATCGCTGCTCGTCACGATAATGAGGAGCTACATCCGGTTTCTGGTCGTGCGTGGCGAGTGCCGGCCGGCATTGTTGCATGCAGTTCCATCTGTGCAGCGCTACCGCCTTTCGAAGCTGCCGCGCCACGTTGACCCGGCAACGATCGAGAGGATCATTGCGGCCTGTCCAACAGATCGTCCGGTGGAGGTCCGGGACAAGGCCATCATCCTCTTGCTCGCCAGACTTGGGCTGCGCGCTGGTGATATTCAGGACATGCGCCTTGAGGATATCGACTGGCGATCCGGCCACCTGACGGTCAAGGGCAAGACGCGCCGGCCGGACCGCCTGCCGTTGCCGCAGGATGTTGGCGACGCGATCCTGGCATATCTTGCGGCAGCCCGCCCGAAGGCCGTCGAAGAGCATCTGTTCCTGCGCGCACAAGCGCCGTTCCGGCCATTCCGCTCGTCCGCCGAGATCGCCGGCATCGTCGCCCGTACGCGCGACCGCGGTGGGATCGATGGGGTGCCGACCGGGTCGCACATATTCCGGCATTCGCTTGCCACCAACCTGCTGCGAGCGGGCGCAGGCCTGGAGTCCGTCGGGACCATCCTGCGTCACAGCTCGCCCGAGACCACTGCCATCTACGCCAAGGTCGATCTGCCGATGCTCATGAAGATCGCGCAGCCCTGGCCGGGAGAACAGTCATGCTGAACATGCACATTTCCAGATACGTCACGCTCCATCGCAGCTTGGGACGGAAGTTCTCCGAACAGGAACGCTTGCTGCACCTGTACGCCGCCTACGCCGGAGGATTCGGCGACCGACACATCCAAGTCCAGCGGGTCTACGACTGGTGCCACACGGCGAGTTCGCAAAATGTGGCCCGCCGTAGGTTCGACACCGTTCGCAACTTCAGCCGCTTTATCCAAGCCGATGATCCAGTTCACGAGGTTCCGCCTGCCGGTGTCTTCGGCCGGGGCAAGCGGCCACGCCCGACCCCGACCATCATCGAACCGGAACAGGTCCGGGCGATCATGACCGCGGCGTTGGACGTTGCGTCCCAAGACACGATCAGCCCATACACGTACCATTATTTGTTCGGCCTGCTGGCGGCGACAGGTCTCCGGATTTCCGAGGCCCTCGCTCTGCAATGCAACGATCTGGTCGAGGATGGCCTGATCGTCCGCAACGGCAAGTTCGGCAAGCAGCGGCTGATTACCCTGCAGCCATCGACCCGTCAGGCGCTCGAAGCATATCTCGCCACCCGGGCAAGGCTTGGCGCCACGGGCAATGACCTGTTCGTGACCATTCGGGGGAGAGCACCACACAAGGTGCGCGCCCACGTGGTGTTCGTCAGGCTGGCCCGGCAGCTCGGATACCGCGGACCGACCGGAACGGCCGGGATGCGGTTACACGACCTGCGGCACACTTTCGCTGTGCGTTCGCTTGAGTCGTGCCCGCGCGACAGGGAAGCCATCGCACACCACATGGCGACACTCAGCGTCTATCTGGGGCATGCGTCGGTCGCCAACACCTATTGGTATCTCGAGGCCACTCCGGTGCTGCTGCGCGATATCGCTGCCGCCAGCGAGCAACTTTACCGGGGAGAAGCGGCATGACGGCACTCGCTCCGCATCTCTCGATCTACCTGCGTGAACATCTGCCGCGCGAACGTGCTGTCAGTCCGCACACGGTGAAGACCTATGCCAACTGCTTCGTCCTCCTGGTCGAGTTCGCTGCCGATCGGCTGAAGCGTCGGCCGACCGATCTCGAGATCGAGGATCTCGGCACCGACATGATCATGGCCTTCCTTGACCATGTCGAGAACGGTCGCGGCAGCTGTGTTCGGACCCGCAATGGCAGGCTCGCCGCGATCCGGTCCTTCTTCCGCTACATCGAGTATCGTATTCCGGCCTGCCTGGATCAGGCCCTTCGCGTCAGATCGATCCCTACCAAGAAGACCGACAAGGCGCTGATCGACTACCTCGACCGGGCAGAGATCAAGGCTTTGCTCGATGCCCCGGATCCCCGGACACGCCTTGGCACCCGCGATCGCGCAATGCTGCATCTGGCCTATGCTGGCGGGCTGAGGGTGTCGGAACTCGTAACGCTACAACTGCGCGATTTCCCGGACCGCTCCCTGTCCACCGTGCACATCATGGGCAAGGGTCGGCGTGAACGGGTCCTTCCGCTCTGGAAAGAGACCCAGTTCGTATTGCGCGCGTGGCTTGCGATACGGCCCAAAGCGCAAGCTGCCGAGATATTCCTCAATGCCAACGGGCAGCCCATGACCCGCGACGGATTTGCGTTTCGTTTGGCCGAGCACGTCAAGACCGCGGCAACGAAGCAGCCGTCAATCCTTGGAAAGCGCGTAACACCGCACGTGCTGCGCCATTCCTGCGCAATGCACACGCTCGCGGCGACAGGGGACATTCGCAAAGTCGCATTGTGGCTCGGCCATGCCAGCATCCAGAGCACCGAGACCTATTTGCGCGCCGATCCCGAGGAGAAGCTGCAGATTCTCGCGGCGCACGGCGCACCTGCCATCAAGCCCGGGCGCTTCAAGCCGCCATCCGATGCCCTGATCACCATGCTCACCGACGTTCGAAGGCGAGCCTAGCCCGTCTCCGGACACCCCCCTGGCACTCACTTTATCTGGAGTGAAATCATGGAAAACCGAAGGAAACCTGCGCATCCCGCCGCCACGCTCGACGTAAACTGCGACTGCAAAGAAGCCGTGATCGACTATCTGACGCGGGCATTCCCGGTCCAGCAGATGACCTTCTTCCGCGATGACACCGGCGAGGTGCGCTCGCGACCGCTGTTCGACGAGAGCGGCCACCCGGTCACCAACCCCGAAGCCGAAGCCGAGCGCGACAATCTGGTCGAGCAGCTTTGCGCGCTGCCGCCGATCGCGGCCGTGCTCGATGCCATCATCACCCGGTTCGGCACCGAGATGGTCGCCGAGGTGACGGGGCGCACCAAGCGCCTCATCACGGTGAGCGGGGGAGGGCAGAAGCTCGAATCGCGCTCGGCCCGCGCCACGCAGGCCGATTCCGCCGCCTTCATGGAAGGCACCAAGCGCATCCTGGTCTTCTCCGACGCCGGCGGGACCGGGCGGTCTTATCATGCCAGCCTCGATGCGAAGAACCAGCAGCAACGCGCGCATCTGCTCCTGGAGCCGGGCTGGAGGGCCGATCGCGCGATCCAGGGCCTGGGACGTACCCACCGCACGCATCAGGCCTGCTCGCCCCTGTTCCGGCCCGTCACGACCGACTGCAAGGGCGAACTCAGGTTCACCTCGACCATCGCGCGGCGTCTAGACAGCCTCGGCGCTCTGACGCGCGGCCAGCGCCAGACCGGGGGGCAGAATCTGTTCGACCCGGCCGATAATCTCGAAAGCGACTACGCCAAGGCGGCGCTCATCAGCTGGTATCACCTGCTCGTCGCGGGGAAGCTGACCAGCACCAACCTCACCGATTTCCAGCATCGCACCGGCCTGGAACTGCTCGATACCGACGGCGTGTTGAAGGAGGATCTCCCGCCCATCCAGCGCTGGCTCAACCGGTTGCTGGCGCTGCCGATCGGGCTCCAGAACTGCATCTTTGACGAATTCCTGGCGCTGGTCGAGGCACGGGTCGCGGCCGCGCGCGAGGCGGGGACACTCGATGTCGGCGTCGAGACGATGACGGTCGAGACCGCGACCGTGCTCGACGATACGATCCTGCGCACCGACCCGGTCAGCAAGGCGACCTCGCACCTGCTGACGATCGAGGTGACCCGGCGCCGCAACCCCATGTCGCTCGAGCGCGTGCTGCGCATCGCCGATACCGACCAGACCGCCGTGTTCGTGCGCAACGGCAAGTCGGGCAAGGTCGCGCTGCGCACCAACGCGCGCTCCTGGCTGACCGAGGACGGGGTGGCGGTGTCGCGCATCGAACTGATGCGTCCGACCCGGCACGAATATCTCGCACTCGACGATCTCTACGAGACGGCCTGGGAGGAATGCAGCCGCGCACGGTTCGAGGCGGAATGGTCGGCCGAGGTCGACGAGATCCGCGGCAAGCTCGACGTCGAGACGATCCGGCTCGCGACCGGCCTTCTGCTGCCGATCTGGTCGGCGCTGCCGAGCGACCATCTCGTGGTCAACCGCGTGGTCGATGCCGAGGGTCGCTCCTGGCTCGGGCGCATGGTGTTCCCGGGCGACGTGCCGGCGCTGTTCTCGAAGATGGGCCTCGACAGCAACGACGTGCTCAGCCCGGCCGAGGTCGCGCGCGCCGCGATGGAGGGCGGGACGGTCACGATCCGGCGACCGTTCGTGTGCGAGGTGAAGCGCGTACGCGTCAACGCCAAGCCGCGCATCGAGATCAGCGGCGCACCGGCCGACCAGCTCGCGTGGCTCAAGTCGATCGGCTGCTTCACAGAGATCATCGCCTACAAGACGCGCGTCTTCATCCCCGTCGAGACGGCCGATGCGGTTCTCGCAAAGCTGATGGCCTGACCGGCACGATAACAGCCAGCTAGCAGCAAGGTAGCCGCTTGTCGGCGAGCCCCAGTCGCCCTCCCGCCCAAGCGGGAAACGAGAGGGGAGAAGGAGCGGGGAGGGTGTCCGGGTCGGGGGAAACACCCGTGCACCGGACACTTTCCCGCTCATGGAGACGATAGATGACCCAGACCGTCAAACTCGCGAAGCTGAAGCGTTCCGAGAAGAACGTGCGCACCACCCCGCCCAAGAATATCGAGGCGATGGCCGCCAGCATCCGCGCTCGCGGCATCATGCAGAACCTGCTGGTGACCGCCCCCCGCCCGAAGGGCATGTTCGAGATAATCGCCGGCGATCGCCGCTATCTCGGTGCGATGATGCTGGCCGAAGCCGGCGAGATCGTTGCCGCCGACTATGACGTGCCGGTCAAGATCATCACCGGCGACGAGGCGGACCTGCGCGAGGTGTCGCTGACCGAGAATTTCCAGCGCGAGCAGATGACCGTCGCCGAGGAATGCGTCGCGTTCCAGCACTTCCTCAAGACCGACGGTGACGTCGACGCGGTCGCCAAACGGTTTGGCCAGACCCGCCGCTTCATCGAGGGACGGCTGCGCCTCGCCGATCTTGCCGAACCGATCTTCGAAGCCCTGGCCGCGGGCAAGATCTCCTACGAGATGGCCAAGGCCTACGGCTCGACGGCCGACAAGGCCAAGCAGGAGCGCGTGTTCGAGCAGTATGGTCACTCGTCCTACGTCAACGCCGACCAGATCCGTCGCGCGATCGCCAACGACACGATGAAGGCGACGGATCCGATCGCGATCCTGGTCGGTGCCGATGCCTATGTCGCCGCGGGCGGCCGCATCGAGCGCGAACTGTTCAGCGAGGACGGTGACCGCTGGACCGACCCGGAACTCGCGCAGACGCTCGCTGCCTCGCTGATGGAGGCCGAGGCCAAGCGGCTCGGCGAGGAACTGGGCGTCGCATGGGTGCGCCCCGTCGCCACGACCAGCCTCTACGGCATCACGTCCGACCTCCACCGCGTGACGCTGCCGGCAGCGCCGCTGACGGACGAGGAACAGACGCGCTGCGACAAGATCGAGGAGCGCGTGCAGGTCATCGAGAGCGATATGGAGGACGAGGGTATCGATGACGACACCTATGCCGCGCTCGATGCGGAATCGGATCGGCTGCGCGAGGAATATCAGGCGATCCACGACAAGGCGCCCGAGCTGACCGACGAGGTCAAGGGCCAGGTCGGCGTCTTCCTGACGCTCGGCCGCGACGGCAAGATGACGCTCGACACGACCTATTACAGCGAAACGCCGATCCGCCTGCCCGGGGACGATCGGCCGCTGCCGTCGTCGCCGTCGTCGCGTCGCACCGCCGACCTGCCGCCCGAGGCGGTCGCTCCTGGCGGCAAGCCGCTCAGCGCGCGGCTCCATGACGAACTGGCGGTCCAGCGCCGCGACATCCTCGCCGCCTCGATCCTCGGCGATCCGGGGCTCGCGCTCGACTATATGCTGTTCTGCCTCGCCGACCCCAGCCACGGCTACGGCCGCTACGGGACGACGGTTCGGGCAGGGCGTCCGCAGGACCCGCAGATGCCCAAGGATCAGCCCGCCACGCAGGCGCAGGTCGCGATCGCCGAAGCCCGCGAGGGTCTCGACACGTCGTGGACGGAAGGGTCGAACCCGGTCGAGCGGTTCGAGGCGTTCCGCGCGCTCAGCGACGACGCCAAGGCGGCCTGGCTCGCGGTCGTGGTGGCGACCTCGCTCGAGGCCAAGCCCGATTACAGCTCGGTCACCACCAACCCGCTCCATGCGCGGCTCGCCTCGATCCTCGAGATCGAACCCGCCAAATGGTGGCGCCCTACCTCGGCGAACTTCTTCGACCGCGTGTCGAAGGGTACGCTGCTGGCGCTGCTCACCAACGTCGGGGGCGCGCCGCTCGCGGCCCGCTACATGGCCTCGAAGAAGGGCGAGATCTCGACCAGCTGCGAGAAGCTGTTCGCCGGCGAAGCGATCACCGAGGCGGAGACCAAGGACGCGGCGCTGGCCTGGGTGCCCGACGCGATGCGGTTCGATCTCGTGTCGGTCGCCGGTGCCGACGAGGCAATCGACGACGAGCCCGGCGATGAGGGCTTCGACGACGACGACTACGGCGACACCGATGATCTCGGTGCCGACGATGCCGGGATCGACAGCGACGAGGCGCTGATCGCGGCCGAATAGCCCCCCGATACCCCCGGCCCGTTCGTCTCCCGGGCACACCTTGGCGGCTGTCCCTCACCGGGGCGGCCGCCTTCTTTTTACCCGCGGACCGTCACGCGTGGCCCGCGCATCGAGGGAGCTTTCCCATGACCTTTCACCGCAAATCGACTGCGCCACGCCGCGATGTCGCGGCCGAGATCACCAACCTCATAATCGCCAAGCTTGAAGCCGGCGTCCTGCCCTGGTCGCGCCCCTGGGGACTGACCGGGGCAGGGGGGCGACCGCTGCGGCATTGCGGCACGCCCTACACCGGCATCAACGCGCTCTATCTCTGGGCGATCGGCGACGCCCAGGGGTTCTCTGGCCGCAACTGGATGACCTACCGACAGGCGACCGAGTTGGGCGGACAGGTACGGCGCGGCGAGCATGGCGCGCACAGCGTCTATTATTCGACCTTCTCGAAAACCGAGGCGGACCGCGTCACCGGCGAGGCGGCGACGAAGAATATCCGGTTCCTGCGCTCGTACACGGTGTTCAACGTCGATCAGATCGACGGTCTCCCGGCGTATTATTATCCGGTGCCCGCACCGCCCGAACCGCGCATCGAGAGCCGGCACCGCGCCGCGATCGATGCCTTCTTCGGAGGCCTGCCGGCGACCGTGCGGCATGGCGGCGATCAGGCATTCTATTCGCCGATCGGCGACTATATCCAGCTACCGCAGCGCGGCGCGTTTCGCTCGGACGATCATTACGCCAGCACGCTCGCGCACGAATATGTCCATTATTCGGGCGCGCCGCAGCGCCTCAACCGCGAGTTCGGCAAGAAGTTCGGCGACAACGCCTATGCGTTCGAGGAGCTGGTCGCCTGCATCGGCCAGTGTCTGGTGTGCGCCGACCTCAATCTGCCCGGCGAGCTGCACGACAACCACGCCAGCTACGTCGATCATTGGCTGAAGATCCTGAAGGGCGATTCAAGCGCGATCATCAAGGCCGCGGCGAAAGCCGAGCAGGCGGTGACCTGGCTCCATAACGCCGCCGCGGGTGGCGCGCCCGGGATCGACCAACCCGAAGCCCTCGCAGCATGACCTGGAGATCGCACCATGCACATCGAATTGCGCAAGCTGAAGGTGGTCGACGCTTTGTCCGAGGAAACGACCTGCTACTCGGCCGAGATCTGGATCGATGGGCAGCGCGCCTTCCTCGCCTCGAACCGCGGTCATGGCGCCGCGGACGATTACCATGCCGTCGGCAGCGTCACCGAACAGGCGGTCGATGCCTGGCTCGCCGCCAACCGGCCCGTCTCGCGGCTCGGCGACAGCGTCATGCCGCACTGCCTCGAATTCGAGGTGGCGGCGCTCATCACCCGGATCGAGGAGGCGAAGCGGCTGCGCCGGCAATGCCGGACGAAGCTGGTGACGATCGAGGGCGACCAGGTGTTCTGCTATCGGCTCAAGGGCAGGACACCCGCCATCGTGTTCGCCGGCGTGCAACGCCTCACCCCGTCGGCGCGCATGGTCAACGGCGATGACGCCGCGCTCGACGAGGCGGTCGCCGTGATGATCGCCCAGGCCGGGAAGCACGCCCCATCCTGATCGCATGACAGCTTCCACCCGATAGGACAGGATACGCACCATGCAACCGCAACGCCGCCCCCTCATCCGCGCACTCGCCTTCGACGAGGTCGGCGCCGCGATCGGCCGCCTCGTGGATGTCGCCTCGTCCGATACCGGGCAGGCCGCGCGCGTCGCGGACTTCCTGGGGTCACAACACGAAAGTGAATTTTGCGTACGCTAGGAGCGAACGGACAGCGAACGGCGATACTTCGCGAGAAGCAATCCGACCGCTTTCCGGGAGGTAGGTTTGATAGCTGCTACCGTGTCGCGCTGCTGCCTTTCTCGAAAAGGATGGTGTTTTGGGACAGTTACATGCTTACCGCAGTGGCACCCACCAAGCGCGCGATCATGCTTTAAGGTCAGGACTCGTTGATTACAGCCAGAAGATGACGGTGGCAGCGAGGGCGATGGCGGAGAAGAAGACGGTCGGGCAGCGGTCGTAGCGGGTTGCGACGCGGCGCCAGTCCTTGAGGCGGCCGAACATGATCTCGATGCGGTGACGTCGCCGATAGCGGCGCTTGTCGTACCTGACCGGCTCGTTGCGGGACCGCCGCCCTGGGATGCAGGGTTGGATGCCCTTGGCCTGGAGCGCATCCCTGAACCAGTCGGCGTCGTAGCCGCGGTCACCTAGCAGCCACTGAGCCTTCGGCAGGTCGTCCAGCAACGCGGCCGCACCGGTGTAGTCGCTGACCTGCCCGGCGGTCATAAAGAAGCTCAAGGGGCGTCCGTTCGCATCGGCTACGGCATGGAGCTTGGTGTTCATGCCGCCCTTGGTGCGGCCTATCAGGCGGCCAAGGCCCCCCTTTTTACCCGCAGGCTCGATGCCGTGCGGTGCGCCTTCAGGTAGGTGGCGTCGATCATAACCGTCTTCGGCTCGGCGCCTGCCGCCGCCAGCCCTTCCATCATCCGCGTGAACACGCCTGCCTCACCCCGGCGCTTCCACCGGTTGTAGAGCGTCTTGTGTGGCCCATAGGCGCTGGGCGCATCTCGCCAGCGCAGCCCATTGC
>NZ_LSJO01000420.1:0-8056 GCF_001556735.1 Sphingomonas sp. CCH9-F2
GAGGCTGGTCGGCTGTTCCATCGCTGTCAGATGGACACCTTTGGTGACGCACATTGCCTTGATCGCGTCACCAAAGGTGTCCATCTGACAGCGATGGAACAGCCGACCAGCCTCAAGGGCCTCGACCTGCGTGCCGAGATCGACCGCCTCCGCAAGGAGCGCAATGCGGTGATCCTCGCGCATTATTACCAGAAGCCCGAGATCCAGGACCTGGCCGATTTCGTCGGCGACAGCCTGGACCTCAGCCGCAAGGCGCAGGCGACCGATGCCGACGTCATCGCCTTTTGCGGGGTGCGGTTCATGGCGGAAACGGCCAAGATCCTGTCGCCGCACAAGACCGTGGTGCTGCCCGACATGGACGCCGGCTGTTCGCTGGAGGACAGCTGCCCGCCCGAACAGTTCGCCGCGTTCCGCGCGCGGCATCCCGATGCGATCGCGCTGACGTACATCAACTGCTCGGCGGCGGTGAAGGCGCTGTCGGACGTGATCGTCACCTCCTCCTCCGCGGAGAAGATCCTGAGCCAGATCCCGGCGGACAAGCCGATCATCTTCGGTCCCGACCGCAATCTCGGCGGCTATCTGGCGCGCAAGACCGGGCGCGACCTGATCCTGTGGCCGGGCGTGTGCATCGTGCACGAGGCGTTCAGCGAGACCGAGCTGCTCAAGCTGCGCGCGCAGCACCCCGACGCGCCGATCGCCGCGCACCCGGAATGCCCGGCGGTGATCCTGGACCATGCCGACTACGTCGGTTCGACGCGCGGCATCCTGGAATATGCCTATGCGATGACCGGCGACACGCTGATCGTCGCGACCGAGCCGCACATCATCCACCAGATGGAAAAGGCGTTGCCGGACAAGACGTTCATCGGCGCACCGGGCGCCGACGGCAATTGCAACTGCAACATCTGCCCGTATATGGCGCTGAACACGCTGGAAAAGCTGTACGTCGCACTGCGCGACCTGACCCCGCGGATCGAGATCGAGGAAGACCTGCGCCTGCGCGCGAAGAACAGCCTCGACGCGATGCTGGCGATGGCCGGGGGCACGGTGGGGCAGGGTGATCTTGGCCCTGCGAAGGTGACCGGCGATTGACCCACCAATGGGTCATTTTCTGGAATGACCCGAATTTGGTTGAATTTTGGCGGCGTCCCCATAGATTGGCCGGGTGGAAGCGCGCACCTATGCCGTCGTCATGGGCGATCTGGTCGCCAGCGAAGCCGCGACGTCGCGGCGCGCGCTGCACCGCGTATTTAACGCCGCCATCGACGACGTGAATGCGGCGCAGCGCGCCACGCTCGTCTCCCCGCTGACGATCACGCTGGGGGACGAATTCCAGGGGCTGGCCGACACGCTGGCGGATGCGATCCGCATCGCCCGCCGCGTTCGCTTCGCGTTGATGGCGCAGGATGTCGCCTGCCGCGTGCTGGTGGGCGAAGTGGCGATCGACACCCCGGTCAACCCCGAGCGCGCATGGAACATGATGGGCGACGGGCTGTCGCGTGCGCGCGCGATGCTGGACCGCAAGCGCGACACCAGCCTGTATCTGTTCGCGCTCAACCGTCGGCCCAAGGACGAACTGAACCTGCTGGCGATGGGCGCCGGGCTGACCGCGATCGAGCGGCGCTGGACCGCGCGCCAGCGCGAGGACATCGTCGCCACGCTGGACGGCAGCAGCGTGGAGGACATCGCGGCGCGGCGCGGCGTGTCGACGCATAGCGTCTACAAGGTGCGCACCGCGGGGCAGAGCGATGCCTATCAACTGCTGTGGGAGGCGATCCACAACACCCTGTCGTCGATCGATTTTGGCTGGGAGGACCGGCCGTGACCGGGGCGGCCCTGCATGCACTCGCCTATAGCGCGGCCGCGCTGTTGCTGCTGACGATGACCGGCAACTGGGCGTGCCGCCTGATGGTCAACCTGATCGGCCTGCGCGATGCGATGGCGGGGGTGGCGCAATCGACGGCGGCGGCGGGCCGCTATATCGGCGCGCTGGAGCGGATGGTGATCGCGATCGGGCTGATCGTCCACAGCTGGGAAGCGGTGGCGGCGGTGATCGCGCTGAAGACGATCGCGCGTTTCAAGGAACTGGATAAGCAATTGCCCGCCGAATATTTCCTCGTCGGGTCGCTGTTCAGCCTGTTGTGGGCGATCGCGGTGACCACCGCCTGGCTTGCCTATGACCGCCACGTCGGCGTGAACATCGCCGCCGCGATCGTCCCGCTGGTCGGCAAGCCGGGCGGCTGAGCGCCGCTCAGCGCGCCAGCCGGTCCTGCGCCGTTTCGGGATCGTAGGGGAACAGGATATCCGGGTCGGGCAGGTCGATCTCCCCCGCCACGTCCGCCGGGGCGAGCGTGTGGAGCAGGTGGCGGATGATCGCGGCGCGGGCGGGCTTCTTGTGGTCCGCATGGACGCACGTCCAGGGCGCGACGGGCGTGTGGGTGCGGTCCAGCATCGTGTCGCGCGCGGCCGAATATTCGCGCCACTTCTTCTGCGCGATCGCGTCGAGGTTCGACAGTTTCAGCGCCTTGAGCGGATCGGTGCGGCGCGCGTCGAGCCGCTTCTTCTGCTCCTTGCGGCCGATATCGAGCCACAGCTTGACCAGCCGGATGCCGCTTTCCACCAGCATCCGTTCGAAATCGGGCGCATCGCGCAGGAATTGCCCCTGTTCCTCGGGCGTGGAGAAGCCGTTGACCACTTCCACCCCGGCGCGATTGTACCAGCTGCGGTTGAAGATCACGAGCTCGCCCGCCGACGGCAGATGCGCGATATAACGCTGGAAGAACCATTGCGTCCGCTCACGGTCGTTGGGCTTGGGCAGCGCGACGACGCGGGTGTTGCGCACAGACAGGTGGCGGGTGACGGCGCGGATCGTCCCGTCCTTGCCCGCCGCGTCGCGGCCCTCCAGCACCACGACCGCGCGGCTGCCGTCCGCGGCCATCGCCTGCTGCATCCGCACCAGTCCGAGCTGGAGCGCGTCGTCGTCTTCCGGGTGCTTGGCCAATCGCGTGCCTTTCGATCAACTTGTGGGCATTCGTTGCCGAAGCTACGCATAAAGGCATGAAACGTTTCCTCGCCGCAACCATGTTGCCGCTCGCCCCGCTGATGACCATCGCCGCCGCACCGGTCGCCGACCCCTATGCCTGGCTGGAGGATATCGAGGGTGCGCGGGCGCTGGGACAGGTGAAGGCGTGGAACGCCGAAACCGAGGCGGCGCTGACCAGGGACCCGCGCTACGCCAGCGATGTGCAGCGCGCACGGGCGATCCTCGACGACGAGGCGCAGATCGCGATGCCCGACGAGGTGCTGGGCGACCGCGTCGTCAACCTGTGGCGCGATGCGACCAACCCACGCGGGCTGTGGCGGATCGCCGACCTGTCCGGCTATCTGGCGGGCAAGCCGCAGTGGCGGACGGTGATCGACGTCGATGCGCTAGGCCGCCGGGAAGGCCAAAGCTGGGTGTGGCATGGCGCCAGCTGCCTGGCGCCCGATTATGCGCGCTGCCTGGTGCGGCTCAGCCCCGGCGGGACGGATGCGCAGGTGGTGCGCGAGTTCGATCTGGCGAGCGGGCGGTTCGTCGACGGCGGCTTCGTCCTGCCGGAGGCGAAGAGCCGCGCGACCTGGATCGATCGCGACACGTTGCTGGTCGCGACCGACTGGGGCGCGGGATCGCTGACGACGTCGGGTTATCCGCGGATCGTCAAAGTCTGGCGGCGCGGCACCCCGCTGGCGCAGGCGACGACGGTCTTCGAGGCGCCGGCAAGCATCGTGGAGGCCGATGTCTGGGGATACGCCGATGGCGCGCGGCGCTGGTCGTTCGTCGACGTCGGGCGGACCTTCTTCGAGCATGAATATCGCCTGCTGCTGCCGGGTGGCGGGCTGGGCAAGCTGCCGACGCCGGCGGGAAGCGACCTGCAGGACGTGATCGACGGGCGCGTGGTCGTGAAGCTGAACCGCGCATCGGGGCGCATCCCGGCGGGGGCGCTGGTCGCCTATTCGCTGGTCGATCTGGCGCAGGGGCGCACGCCCGCGCCAGAACTGGTGCTGGCGCCGAACGCGCGGCAGGCGATCGAGGAGGTGTCGGCGAGCGACCATGTGCTGTGGGTGAAGCTGCTGGACGACGTGCAGGGGCGGCTGGTGGCGCTGTCGCGCGGTAATGACGGCAGGTGGACGTCGGCGCCGGTGGCGCTGCCTGCGAACAGCACGGTGCATCTGGCGGCGGCCGCGGGGCGGCAGGACATGGCGTTCGCGACGGTGGAAGGGATGCTGACCCCGCCGACGCTCTATGCGGTGGAACGGGGCGCCGCGCCGCGCGCGGTGCAGGCGTTGCCGGCGCGGTTCGATGCGGCGCAGTTCGATGTCGTGCAGCGGTTCGCGACGTCGCGCGACGGGACGAGCGTGCCCTATTTCCTGGTGACGAAGAAGGGCGCGGCGCGGCCGGCGCCGGCGCTGATCCACGCTTACGGCGGGTTCAAGAACGCGCAGACGCCGACCTATCTGACCGACCAGCCGTATCGCGCGGGGCCGCTGGCGCTGTTCTGGGTCGAGCAGGGTGGCGCCTATGTGCTGGCGAACCTGCGTGGCGGGGGGGAATATGGCCCGCGCTGGCACCAGGCGGGGCTGCGCGAGAAGCGGCAGAACGTGTTCGACGACCTTCATGCCGTCGCCGAGGATCTGGTGAAAACCGGCGTGTCGGCGAAGGGGAAGATCGGCATTTCGGGGCGCTCGAACGGCGGCCTGCTGGTCGGCGTGGCGATGCAGCAGCGCCCCGATCTGTACGGTGCGGTGATCGCCGGATCGCCGCTGGAGGACATGAAGACGTACACGCATCTGTCGGCGGGTGCGTCGTGGATCGACGAATATGGCGACCCGGACAAGCCCGCCGACTGGGCATTCATCCGCAAATATTCGCCCTATCAGAACGTGAAGGCGGGGGTGCGGTACCCGCCGGTGCTGTTCTATCTGTCGACCAAGGACGACCGGGTGCACCCGGGGCACGCGCGCAAGCTGGCGGCGCTGCTGAAAGCGCACGGAAACCGCGTTTATTTCCACGAATATCTGGAGGGCGGGCATTCCGTGGGCGCGGATCATGCCGAGGACGCGCGGCGTGCGGCGCTGCTGGACGCGTTCCTGCGCCGCGAACTGATGGGCAAATAAGGGGGCGTCAGGCCCCCTTTACCAGCCCCGACCACGGCAGATCGGGGCCGATCGGCACGATACCGTGCGGGTTCAGATCGCGGTGGCTGGCGTAATAATGCGTCCTGATGTGGTCGAGATGTACGGTGGCGGCGACCTCGGGCAGGGTCAGCAGGCGTTCGAGATGACGTTCAAGCGCGGGAAAGTCCTGAATCCGGCGCTTGTTGCACTTGAAATGACCGTGATAGACCGCGTCGAAGCGCACCAATGTCGTGAAAAGGCGGATATCCGCTTCGGTCAGGACCCCCCCGACGAGCCAATCCGCGTCGGTGAGTCGCGAGTCGAGCGCGTCCAGACGCGCGAAAAGCGGGGTCGCGGCGGCTTCGTAAGCGTCCTGCGTCGTCGCGAAACCGGCCTTGTAGACGCCGTTGTTGACCTCGTCATAGACGGGCGCGTTGACCGCATCGATCTCCGCCCGCAGCGCCGCGGGGTAGAAGTCGCCCGGCGCGGCGCCGAGATGATCGAAGGCGGTGTTCATCATGCGGATGATCTCCGCCGATTCGTTGCTGACGATCGTACCGGTCTCTCGGTCCCACAGCACCGGCACCGTGACCTTGCCGGTATAGCCGGGACGGGCGCGGGCGTAGAGCTGCCACAGGAAATCGGCGCCATGCAGCGGATCGCCGGTGCCGCCATTGCCGGTGGCGAAGGTCCAGCCGTCGTCCAGCATCACCGGATCGACCACCGACACGTCGATCAGCGGCTCCAGCCGCTTGAGCGCGCGGACCACCAGCGCCCGATGCGCCCACGGACAGGCATAGCTGACGTAGAGGTGATAGCGCCCCGCCGCGGCCGGGCGCCCGGCCTGACCGTCCGGCCCCGGTGCGCCGTCGGCGGTGATCCAGTCGCGGAAACCCGCATCCTGCCGCTGGAAGCTGCCGTCCTTGCTGTCCTCGGTCACCTTGCCGGCGTGCCATACGCCGTCGATCATCTTGCCCATCATGCGCTCCCGTCGATGAAGGGCATACGATCGAGCGCGCCCCGGTATCCCGCGGTAGTGGCAGCCCAAGCGAACGTCGCGCGGATCGACTGTGCCAGCTGGTGCTCCTGCCTGCGCGGGAGCACCGTGGCTATTGCTGAGATGTTTGCCGATGAGGGAGGGCGACGGGTATCCCGTGCCCCCCGCTCGCGATCAGTCGACCAGTTCGATCGCCAGCGCGGTGGCCTCGCCGCCGCCGATGCACAGCGAGGCGACGCCGCGCTTCTTGCCGTGGCGCTTCAGCGCGGCGATCAGCGTGGTGACGATGCGCGCGCCGGACGCGCCGATCGGATGGCCGAGCGCGGTCGCGCCGCCATGGACGTTGATCTTGTCGTGCGGGATGCCCAGGTCGCGCATCGCGAACATCGCGACGCAGGCGAACGCCTCGTTGATCTCGAACAGGTCGACATCGTCGATCGACCAGCCGGCCTTCTTCAGCAGCGACTGGATCGCGCCGACGGGGGCGGTGGTGAAAGCGGCGGGTTCCTGCGCATGGGCGGCGTGCGCGACGATCCGCGCGACCGGCTTCTGCCCCTTGGCCGCGGCGACGCTTTCGCGCGCCAGCACCAGGGCGGCGGCGCCGTCGGAGATCGACGAGCTGGTCGCGGCGGTGATCGTCCCGTCCTTGGCGAAGGCGGGCTTGAGCGTCGGGATCTTGTCGGGCAGGCCCTTGCCGGGCTGTTCGTCCGTGTCGACGGTCACGTCGCCCTTGCGCGTCGCGACGGTGACGGCGACGATTTCGTCCGCGAACGCGCCGGTGGCGATCGCGTCCTTCGCGCGGCGCAGCGATTCGAGCGCATACTCGTCCTGCGCCTGGCGGGTCAGCTGATATTCGTTGGCGGTTTCCTGCGCGAAGGTGCCCATCGCGCGGCCGGCCTCATAGGCGTCCTCCAGCCCGTCGAGGAACATATGGTCATAGGCGGTGTCATGGCCGATCCGCGCGCCCGAGCGATGCTTCTTGAGGATGTACGGCGCGTTGGTCATGCTTTCCATGCCGCCCGCGACGATGACGTCGGCCGAGCCGGCGGCGATCGCCTCCGCGCCCATGATGACGGTCTGCATCCCCGAACCGCACACCTTGTTGACGGTGGTCGCCTGCACCGACTTGGGCAGCCCGGCCTTGATCGCGGCCTGGCGCGCGGGCGCCTGACCTAGGCCGGCAGGCAGCACGCAGCCCATGTAGAGGCGCTCGACATCGGCGCCGTCGATCCCGGCACGCTCGACCGCGGCCTTCACCGCCGTGGCGCCCAGATCGGTCGCGGCCACATCGGCCAGCGCGCCCTGCATCCCGCCCATCGGGGTGCGCGCATAGGACAGGATGACGACGGGATCGGTGGCCATGATGCTTCCTCTCTCTGAATGTTGCGCTGCACATAAGACGTCGCGGGCGGCATGACAAATCCCCGTGCGCAGCGCGCTTGATCGGCGTCATAGGCGGTGCCGGCGCGGTCGCGTAGCGCGGACGGGTGGAAACGTTGCTGCTGACGCTCAAATGGTATGCCGCGATCAGCGGCACGATCGCGGCCTTCATGGTCTCGCTCGATTCGGGGCGGCGCGTGACCGGGTGGGGGATGGCGCTGTTCGTCACCTCCTCGATGGCGTGGATCAGCGGGGCGGTGCTGTCGGGGGATCATCCATTGGGCGCGCAAAATGCGGTGCTGCTGGGGGTCAACAGCTTCGGCGTCTATCGCTATCTTATCCGGCGACGTGACTGACGCGATCATCTGGGCCGCAGCGCTGGGACTGTTGGGGGCGATCGCCGGGAGCTTCCTGGCGACGATCGCGGTGCGTTGGCCGATGGAGCGCAGCGTCGCGCGCGGGCGATCCGCCTGCGACGGGTGCGGGCGGGTGCTGACCGCGCGCGATCTGGTGCCGATCCTGAGC
>NZ_LSJO01000421.1:0-8275 GCF_001556735.1 Sphingomonas sp. CCH9-F2
GGCCTGCTGCTCGGTGCGCTGCGACAGGTCGTCCGATGCCTGGCGGATGTCGGCGGCGCCCCCGTTGATCCCGTGGCTCGCTTCGGCCACCGCGCTCATCGCGCGGCTCACCGCGTCCATCGCGCGGTTATAGTCGGTCCGCAGCTTTTCGTAATCGGCCGGGAATGCCATGTCGATGCGATAGGTCAGATCGTTCTCGGCCACCCGGCCCAGCCCGTTGCCCAGCGCGCCCACGACCACCTTCTGCGCTTCGGCGGCGGCATTGACCGACTCCGCATTGCGGCGGAACACGTCCATCGCCTTCGTCATGCGACCGACGCAGTCGGTGAAATCGGTGAAGTCGATCGGCGTGCTCAGATCGCCCGCTGCCAGCCCCTCCATGCGCACCACCGTGCCGACATACGGATCGCAGATCAGCTTCTTTGATCCGAACGCGAGGACGACGGTCGTGACGAACGCCAGCGCGGCGATGGTCACTGCGGTGCTGGCGCCGATCACGCCCGCGCCGAGCAGCGCGGTGGCCGCCATCATGCTCGCCCCCAAAAAGGTGTAAAGGCAGAACAAGACATCGAACTTGCGCCGGATCGGCGCCTTTGCCTTGAACCAGTAGAGCATTGTACCTCTCCGACGCCACATGGCGCATGTTTGACCCGCGCTAACGCGACGGCTCATTTATGTGCGCAAACGATAAACAAGGGTTAAGTTTGAGCCCGCACGGCCCGGAAATCCGGGCGTTATCGTGCCAGGATCACGCATTTTTGATCCATGCTGGAGAAGGCTTTAATCCGATCGTATCGGATATGGTTGCGATCGCGTTCAATGGCCCCGGCCGACCCGGGGGGTAAGAGCCCTATGGCAGCGGATCGCCGACCGGCTGTCCACCGATGAACAACTGGCGCCGCTCCACCGTGCGCACCTCCGCCTCGCCACGTTCCAGCGCGGCGCGCCGCTGTGCGTCGATCACGAAACGTGGCGCAGGAACCGCGCGCCAGCGGGTGCCGTCGTCGCGCCATGTCGCGATATGCGCATCGTTGACGATCACTACCTCGCGCGGATCGGGCTGAAGCAGGACGACGCAATGGTCGAACGGGCCGCATGCCTCGATATCGCTCAGCCGGTCGTACAGACGCGGGGGCAGCGCCGCGCCGCGCGGCAGGACGGTCAGCCGGTCCTTTGGCGGGGTGGTCAGATGGTCCGGGTCGTAGCGGGTCGTCCGCGCCAGCGTGCGCGTGGCGGTGGTGCGGATCTCCGCGGTCATGCCGCGCATCGCCAGCCGGCGCAGCGCCGCGACGCCGGGGGCGCCGTAGTCGAACCGCATCGCGGTCCAGTCGAATGCCGCCGCCGCCACGCGCCCGCTCTCCAGCCGCGCCAGCTGGTCGTGCGCCGACAGCCGGTCGAACGCCGCCAGCGGCGTCGCCAGGAACAACGCGCCTGCTGCGATCGCCAGTGCCAGCCGCAGGTTCGCGACGCGCAGGTCGCCGGCCAGCCGCTGTCGCCGCCGCACCAGCGCAACGGCATAGGCCAGGCCATAGGCGCAGGCGATCGCGGTGAACACCAGCGCCCATAGCCGGTCCGGGGTCAGCCCGTGCTGCGCGATCCGCGCGCCGGTGGATATCGCGGCCACCACCGCCAGCGGCAGGATCGCGCCGCTCAGCGTCATCACCGCGATGCGCGGCACCGGCGCGCGCGGGTCATCCTCGGGCGTGTCGCCGATCGTCGCGTTGATCAGGATCAGCGCCCCCGCGACGCAGCACAGCAGGATCGGCGTCGTCGCGCTGGTCGCCTGCCACAGCGGCGCCAGCCCGGTGAACGGCAGCGCCGCCAGGAACAGCAGCAATCCCGTCGCCAGCACCGGCGCCAGCACCGACAGGATCGTGGTGACGACGCGCTGCATCGCGGCCAGCATCGCCGCCCGCTCGCGCAGCAGCCCGATCGCGGCGCCCAGCGCGACGCCCGACAGCGGCCAGCCGAACCAGCCGTGGCGCAACAGCCGCTCGATGACGCGAAGCCCGATCAGCGCGAACAATTGCGCCAGCAGAAACGCCAGCAGCCACGCGATCGCCAGGAACGCGACCGCGCCGATCGACAGGATCAGGTCGGTCCACGCATGGCGGTGGATCGCCGCATAGGGCAGCCGCCCCGTATCGGCGCCCACGCGCGCGCCGCGCCATCCCTGGTACAGCGGCACCGCGATTCCGCCGGCCAGTACCGCGCAGACGATCCGCCAGATATCGGGCGAGCTGCCGGACGTCAGCGGCAGGTTCCACCACGTCACCAGCGCGACGACCGCGCCGGTCGCCGCGGCGAACATCAGGTCCCGTGCCGGGCGCGGGCGCTCGATCACGATCGCCGCAGCGACGCCGGCGACCACGAGGAACGTCGCCAGCGCATACAGCGCGTCGCGCGCCGCGCCGGCACTGCCCGCATGGTCGGTCAGCGCGTGGGCGGCGCTGCCGATGACGGCCCCCGCCGCCGCCAGCCCCCACGCCCGCGCCGGCCATTCCTCCGCCGCCGCGTCCTGCGTCCGCGCCTGTTCCATCTCGCCGCCGTCCCGCCGTGCCTGTCGCGGCATGTCCTATCATGCGCGCCGCGATCGTCCACGCGCGAAGCGCCCGGCAGGGCGGCTCTGGCGCGATCGGGCGCGGGCTGCTATCGGGGGGCGTTCAGCGATTCAGACGGGGGGCGAGCATGTTCGATCATATCACGCGTATCGCCGACCTGCGCCTGGGCGGCCTGCGCCGCCACTGACGCGGGCGGGGCGCCATGCGCGCCCGTCGCCCTGATCCTCTACCGCTGACACGAAGGCGCGCGCCCACCGGCGCTGCGACATGCTCCGATGACCGACGACGACGACGACAACGATCTGTTTCCGCGCGCCTCCGTGCTGCGCCGGGTGCTGGCCTTCACCTTCCGCCTGTGGCGGCGGCGGCCCGCGCTGGCGGCGGCGTGCGTCGGCGCGATGCTGCTGTCGACGCTGACCGAGGTGTTCGGGCCGCCCTATGCCGGCGCCTTGATCGATGCGGTCGGGCGCGGCGATCCGGCGGCGGCGTGGCATGCCTTTGCGATGATCGCGGGGTTCAGCGGTGCGATGGTGGTGTTCCGCCACCTTGGCTGGTGGGCGATCACCCCGTTCACGCTGGGGATGATGCGCGACGTCACGCAGGAGGCGTTCGCGCGCGTCCAGCGGCTGTCGAGCGACTGGCACAGCAATGCCTTCTCCGGCTCGACCGTGCGGCGGATCACCCGCGGCATGTGGGCGCTCGATCTGCTCAACGACGTGCTGCTCCTGTCGCTGCTGCCGTCGCTGACGGTGCTGGCGGGGACGGTCGTGCTGCTGGCGCTGCACTGGCCGCTGCTGGGCGCGGTGATGGGGGTGGGGGCGGTCGCCTATATCGTGCTGACGGTCGGGCTGGCGACGCGCGTGCTGGCGCCGATCGCGCGGCTGTCGAACCAGTGGGACACGCGCATCGGCGGCGTGCTGGCCGATGCGGTTGGCACGAATGCGGTGGTCAAGGCGTTCGGCGGCGAGACGGCGGAGGAAGCGCGGCTGGCGCGCGTGCTCGCGAAATGGCGGCGGCGCACGCTGCGCACCTGGATGGCGTTCACTTGGGCGGGATCGGGGCAGCTGGTGCTGCTGTGGCTGATCCGGCTGGCGGTGACGGGAACCGCGCTATGGCTGTGGGGGCAGGGCCGCGCGAGTGCGGGCGACATGGCCTATGTCGTCACGAGCTATCTCGTGCTCAACGGCTATCTGCGCGACATCGGCCAGTATGTGCATCAGCTCCAGCGGTCGGTGAACGAGATGGAGGAACTGGTCGCGCTGCATGACGAGCCGCTGGGCGTCGCCGATCGCGCCGGTGCGCAGCCGATCCGCGTGACGCGGGGCGCGATCCGCTTCGCCGACGTGACGTTCCGCTACGCCGGACAGGACCGGCCGCTGTACGAGCATCTGTCGGTCGACATTCCGGCCGGGCAGCGCGTCGGGCTGGTCGGCCCGTCGGGATCGGGCAAGACCAGCTTCGTCAAGCTGATCCAGCGCCTGTACGATGTCGATGCCGGAACGATCACCATCGACGGACAGGATGTGGCGCGCGCGACGCAGCGGTCGCTACGGCAACAGGTGGCGATCGTGCCGCAGGAACCGGTGTTGTTCCACCGCACGCTGGCGGAGAACATCGGCTACGGTCGCCCCGGCGCCACCGCGGCACAGGTCGAGGAGGCGGCGCGGCTGGCCAATGCGCATGACTTCATCATGCGGCTGCCGCGCGGCTATCGCACCCTGGTGGGCGAACGCGGGGTCAAGCTGTCGGGCGGCGAGCGTCAGCGCGTCGCGATCGCGCGCGCCTTCCTGGCGGATGCGCCGATCCTGATCCTGGACGAGGCGACCTCCAGCCTCGATTCGGAAAGCGAGGCGGCGATCCAGCAGGCGATGGAGCGGCTGATGATCGGGCGTACCGCGATCGTCATCGCACACCGTCTGTCGACCGTCCGCGCGCTCGACCGGATCCTGGTGTTCGCGAACGGCCGGATCGTGGAGGACGGCACGCACGACGCGCTGCTGACGCTCGGCGGCGGCCATTACCGGCGGCTGTTCGAACATCAGGCGGGCACGGCGGCGGAGATCGCCTGACGCGCGTGGGTGCCGCCGCGGCGAGATTGCGCATGATTTCGCGCGCGAACGGCGGCAAAAGGGGCGGATGGCCGATACCACGCTCATCCGCCCCGCCGGCACCGCCGACGATTGGACCATCCCCCAGGGCTGGGACCGCTACACGCCCGAGGAACATGCCACCTGGGACACGCTGTTCGCGCGTCAGCTGCGGCAGCTGCCCGGGCGCGTCGCGCCGGAATTCCTCGAAGGGCTGGACGTGCTGCGGCTGTCGCGCCCCGGCATCCCCGATTTCGCCGAGCTGTCCGACCGGCTGATGGCGGCGACCGGGTGGCAGGTGGTGGCGGTGCCCGGGCTGGTCCCCGACGACGTGTTCTTCGATCACCTCGCCAACCGGCGCTTCGTCGCCGGCAACTTCATCCGCCGCCCCAACGAACTCGACTATCTTCAGGAACCGGACGTCTTTCACGACGTGTTCGGGCACGTGCCGCTGCTCGCCAACCCGGTGTTCGCCGATTACATGCAGGCCTATGGCCGCGGTGGGCAGCGCGCCGCGGCGATGGGTGCGATCGACCGGCTGGCGCGGCTCTACTGGTATACCGTCGAATTCGGGCTGGTGCGCACCGACGACGGGCTGAAGCTGTATGGCGCGGGGATCGTGTCGTCCCACGCCGAATCGATCTTCGCGCTCGACGATCCGTCGCCGCACCGGCTGGGCTTTGACCTGAAGCGGCTGCTGCGCACCCGATACCGGATCGACGATTTCCAGCAGAACTACTTCGTGATCGACAGTTTTGAGGATCTGCTCGACGTCACGCTCAACACCGATTTCAGCCCGGTATATGAACAACTGGCCGGTCTGCCCGACATCGAGGTGGATACGATCCTGCCCGAGGACCGCATCTACACCCGCGGTACGCAGGCCTATGCGCGGGGGAAGGCGGCGCTCTAGGCGATCCGCCGGCCCGTCATTCCCCCGCCAGCCGGCGCCCCAGCGTCCGGCGGATCGCGCGCTGTTCCAGAATGCGGCCGACCAGATAGAGGAACGCGAAGATCCCCGCGAAGACATAGGCGGACGTGGCGGAGGCCTTCTTGCCCTCCGGCTTCTTGTCCTTCTTCGGCGGTTCGGGGGCGGGGGCGCCCAGCATCTTGTCGATGGGGTTCAGCGTCCGCACGACCGGGGGCTTTTCGGGCTTCTTCGGCGCGGCCTGTTCCTTGGCTGCCTCATATTTGCCGATCAGGATCGTCGCCTGCCCGAACGCCACGAACAGCAACGGCGCCAGGAAGCAGAACAGCAGCATCCGGCTGACCATGTGGTAATGCAGCGCGCGCCCCGCGCCGTCGTCGCGGATCTGCAACTCGCCATGGTCGAACACGGCCATCTTGTCCTGCGCGGCGGGGTCCTTCTTGGTGAAGCGCAGCGTGTCGTCTGCGCATTCGTGGCTGGTGCCGGTTTCGCGGAACAGCGGCGCAAGACGGGTGAACGCTTCCTCGCGCGACTGGTCGGGGGGCAGCGGCACGCTGCCGCGGATGTGCCAGATCGATTCGAAGAAGCGGCGGTTCATCACACCCCTTGCGGTCGGGCCGGGCACGGTCAGGCTGGCCGCGTTCATTCCGCCGGCACCGCGTCGGCGACCGATGCCGTGCCGGGGCGGCGCGACAGCTTCTCCCTCATCGTCTTCCACGCTTCGGTGAAGGGATAGGTCATCTGTTCGCGGATCGACATGCGGCGCCCGCCTTCCATGCCCAGCAGCTCCGCCTCACCGTCGACGCAGGTGCCGAAGATACGGTCGATGAAGATGAAGGTGTTGGCGTAGTTGCTGCGGCTGCCCTCGAAATCCTGCGAATGGTGGACGCTGTGATGTTCGGTGGTGTTGAACAGGAAACGCCACCAGCCCGGCGTGTTGAAGCGCACGTTGATGTGCTGATACGTGCTGACCGACATGCCGATCGCCCCGGCCAGCAACGCGGCGCGCGGCAGGAAATCGAACATCCCGCCGATGCCCAGCCCGATCAGGAACAGCTCGGTCGGGTTGCCCACCGCGCCCTTGTTGATGTTCAGCTGGGTGATGTAATGGTGGACCGAGTGGGACAGCCACAGCGGGTACCAATTGTGCATCCCGCGGTGCATCCAATATTGCCCGAAATCGAAGATGAGCATGATCAGGAATGCCTGCACCAGCAGCGGCAGGCTGGTGAAGAACGCCAGCTTTTCCATCGCGAAATTGTCGCGGATCGCGGACAGGATCGCGTCGCTGCCGATCTGGCTTTCGACCATCCTGAGCGCGGTATAGCCCAGCCCGACGTAGAACAGGTCGGTGGTCAGTTCCTTCCACGTCAGCTTCCAGCTTTCGTGGCGCGGGGTCAGCCATTCCAGGAACAGCAGGAACGCCTTGAACGCGATGCCGATGCCGATCGCGGTCGATGCCTTGGCGATCGAATTGGGCGCGTAATACCAGAAGGCGACCAGCGCGAAGAGCACCGCCGGCTGGAACCAGGTGAAGAACAGCACCTTGGCGCGCGAACCCTCGACGCGGGGGACGTTCTCCCACCCGACCGTCACGGGGGATTGCGCCCCGATGATCCGCTTGCCGACCCGTGTTCCCTGTCCGGTCGGCTGTCCGATAGCCTGGCCATTAGCCTGCATAGTCATGCCCCTCGTGATCTTACCGCGGGTGATCCGGGTCGCGGCCCCGTGCCGGCCGGGGCGGACAGGCCCCGCCGGACGGTCGCACCCGCCCCCGCACGTGATTTCACCGTGCTGTCGCGGTGCAGCATCCTGACAACGCCATCATCGCGCCAGACGTGTTCGAAATATGGAAGGCATAGATGCCACCTATGTCCGCGCATCATCGCGCCACCGTGGCGTGGCGCAGCACATGGCCCGCCTCGCGCGCCAGCCATTCGCGGGCGGCGGGCGTGCAGGAGGTCGAGGTGCCGAACGCCATGTCGGGGACGTGGCAGTCGATCGCGAAATGCAGCCGATAGCCCGGCCAGCGCGGCGATCCGTGCAGCATGACGCCGCCGTCCGCGCGCTCGATCGCCCCGTCCCACAGCGGCATGCCGCGCCGCGCCGGGCAGGTGCTGTGCACGATCGTCGCGTCATGCGTCGCTATCGACACCTCATATCGTTCCACCGCGGCGGGCGCTGCGCGGTCCAGCGCGCCCGCGGCGCGCACCGCCGCCTCGTCCTCCGGCGGGCGCGACAGCGCGATCGCGGCATGGTCGCCCGCGACGATCAATGCGCCGTCCATGTCCAGCCGCGCGCCGCTGCGCATGTCGATCGCCGCGGCCAGCCGCAGCCCCAGCAGGGGGCCGCGCGTCGCCTGCTGGCGCCAGTCCTCGACATAGGCGCCCGATGGCGCGACCTCGATCACCGCATTGCCGATCGCGATCAGTCGCGCCGGTTCGGGCCATTGGTCGTGCAGCTGGTAGCTGGTGCGGATGTCCCATGACATCTGCCCGGTGCCCGCGTCCCAGCGCGTGTCGCCGATCCAGCCCTGCCGGTCGATGGCCGGAGTGGCGGTGCCGTCGGGCAGGCGGATGTCGATCGTGAAGCGGCGGGACTGGAACCAGTAGACGACCGTCGTCTCGTCGGTGACGCCGCTGCACAGGGTGATGCTGCGCCGCCGGAACGCCCCCAGCAGATGCGGCGGGAAGGCGGGC
>NZ_LSJO01000422.1:0-2566 GCF_001556735.1 Sphingomonas sp. CCH9-F2
CCATGGTAGCGGCGGCGCCAGTCGGTTTCCCACGGCGCGATCGCGTCGCGATCGGTGACGATCGCGGCAGCGGGCAGGCGCGCGGCGATCCGGTCGGCGAAGCGGGCGAGCATCGGGTTCACGCGCGCGTCCTTGCGCCCGATCGCGCCGCGGTTCAATCGCCTGCCGCGGCCCGGCCGGCGGTTCATCCCCCGTTCAACCGGCGCGGGTCACCGCCATGGTCGCCAGTCATGATCCCGCGCCTTCCGCCCGCCCTGCTGCTCGCGATGGCCGCCCCCTTGGCGGCGGGTGCGCGCGCGCCCGCGCCGGATACGCTGGCCGACGGCACGCAATGGGCGCAACTGACGATCCACGAACGGCTCATCATCCGCATCCCCCGGATGCCCCCGGCCTCGCGGATGGCGATGCGCGCGCCGGCGCCGGTGGAGTGGCGCGAGCGCAGGGGACCGCGCTGCCTGACGATGACGTCGCTGACCGGCGCGGCGATCGGCCGCGACGGCGAGGTCGATCTGATCGTCGAGGGGGCGCAGCGCGTGCGCGCGCGGCTGGATTCGCAATGCCCGACGCTCGATTTCTATTCGGGCATGTACCTGAAGCCGACCGCCGACGGCAAAATCTGCGCCCGGCGCGACGCGATCCGCACGCGATCGGGCGGCCGCTGCGCGATCGCGCAGTTCCGAAAGCTGGTGGCGGCCCGCTGAAAACCCGCTCGAACGCGCATATTCCTTGACTTTGCGGCCGTGATCGGGAAGCGCGGACGGGATAGAAAAGGGGCGTCGGCGCCGGCCGCGCCCGCCCCCGGCAACCGGACATCTGCATGAGCTTCGCCGACCTCGGCCTTTCCGACGAACTCCTCCGCGCCGTCGGCGACACCGGCTATACCGAGCCGACGCCGATCCAGGCCAGCGCCATCCCGTCGGTGCTGATGATGCGCGACATCATCGGCATCGCGCAGACCGGCACCGGCAAGACCGCCAGCTTCGTGCTGCCGATGATCGACATCCTGGCGCAGGGGCGCAGCCGCGCGCGCATGCCGCGCAGCCTGATCCTGGAGCCGACGCGCGAACTGGCCGCGCAGGTGGCCGAGAATTTCGAGATCTACGGCAAGTATCACAAGCTTTCGATGGCGCTGCTGATCGGCGGCGTGCAGATGGGCGATCAGGTCAAGGCGCTGGAAAAGGGCGTCGACGTGCTGATCGCCACGCCGGGCCGGCTGATGGACCTGTTCGGCCGCGGCAAGATCCTGCTGACCGGCTGTTCGATGCTGGTCATCGACGAAGCGGACCGGATGCTCGACATGGGATTCATCCCCGATATCGAGGAGATTTGCACCAAGCTGCCGGCACAGCGCCAGACCCTGCTGTTCAGCGCGACGATGCCCGCGCCGATCAAGAAGCTGGCCGACCGCTTCCTCAGCAATCCCAAGACGATCGAGGTCGCGCGCCCCGCCAGCACCAACATCAACATCACCCAGTGGGTGGTGCCGGTGAAGGGCAGCGCGTTCGAGAAGCGCCGCAGCCTGCGCACCCTGCTGCGCCAGGACGACGTGCGCACCGCGATCATCTTCTGCAACCGCAAGACGACGGTGCGCGAGCTCAACAAGAGCCTGAAACAGCACGGCTTCGCCTCGGGCGAGATCCATGGCGACATGGACCAGCCCGCGCGCCTCGCCGAACTGGACCGGTTCAAGAAGGGCGACGTCAACATCCTGGTCGCCAGCGACGTGGCCGCGCGCGGGCTGGACATCAAGGGCGTCAGCCATGTCGTCAATTTCGACGCGCCGTGGCACCCGGACGATTACGTCCACCGCATCGGCCGTACCGGGCGCGGCGGCGCGACCGGCGTGTCCTACACGCTGATGGGGCCGGACGATCAGGAAAATGTCGAGAATATCGAGAAGCTGACCGGACAGGCGATCCCGCGGCTCGACGCGCTGCCGGAGACGGCGGAGGCGGAAGACGACGCCCGTCCCGCCCGCCGCCGCACCCGCGAGCGCCCCGAACGGACCGAGCGCGCCGAACGGACCGAACGCGCCGAACGTCCCGCGCCCGCCGAGCGCCGCGAGCGCCCGGCCCGCCCGGATCGCGCCCCGCCCGCGCCGCGCATGGCGGACACCGCCGAACCCCGTCACCAGCGCCCGCAACGCCGCGATACGTTCCAGGACGGTCCCGACGATGGCGGCTGGAACGGCCCGATCCCGGACTTCCTCGGGGTCGCCCTCACGTCATGACCGAACAGGCCGACGACGTTCCGGCGTCGCCGTGCAACCTCGTCTGCACCATGGATCCCGTGTCCGGGCTTTGCCTGGGCTGTTACCGCACGATCGGCGAGATCGCCGGGTGGAGCAGCGCCGACACGGCGGAAAAGCGCGCGATCCTCGCCCGGATCGCCGAGCGCGAGCGTGCGGCGACATAACCCTCAGCGCAGCGGCTTGCCCGAATCCTTCCACCGGTCGAGAATCGGGGATTCGGGCAAGTGATCGCCCGTGCCCCGCGCAGCGGGTAACGGCGCGGGCGCAGGCACCAACGCCCCGCCCATCACCCCGCCCGGGGCCGCGGGAACGAGG
>NZ_LSJO01000423.1:0-7515 GCF_001556735.1 Sphingomonas sp. CCH9-F2
CATCGGGCCGGCGCGGGTGGTGGAGGCGCGGCCCGATGCGCCCGCCCCGGCACGCGGGGAATCGCTGCTGCGCGGGGCGATGCTGGCCGGGCATAACGCGGCGCGCGCCGAGGTCGGCGTGGCGCCCCTGGTATGGGACGAGGCGCTGGCGCGTTCGGCGGCGGCCTATGCGCGGGAGATGGCGCGGACCGGCCGCTTCGCGCACGCCGAACAGCCGCAGGGGCCGCGGCGCGAGGGCGAGAACCTGTTCACCGGGACGCGCGGGGCATACGGCTATGACGAGATGGTCGCGCTGTGGGTGGCGGAGAAGCGCGACTTCGTGAACCGCGCGGTGCCCGATGCGAGCCGGTCGGGCAACTGGGGCGGGGTGGCCCATTACGTGCAGATCGTGTGGCGCGGATCGCGCGCGATGGGGTGCGCGATGGCGTCCAGCCGCCGCGACGATTATCTGGTGTGCCGCTATTCCCCCGCCGGCAACGTGGTCGGCGAGCGGGCTTTCTGACGGGACGGGCGCATTTGACAGCGGCGGACGCGTCGCGCAGCACGGCGCGCGACATGTCACGGCGGGAGTAGGCGACCATGCGTTTCGTAGCGGCGATCGGGGCGGCGTTGTTGGTGCTGGCCGCAGGGCCCGTGGCGGCACAGGACCGCGAGGGGGAAGACCATCCGCTGCTGCCGCGCTATCCGGGCGCGGTGATCGACGATTATCGCGCGCCGTCGCTGGACGAGATCACGATCCCGACAGGGCAGATCACCAGCCAGGATGCCAGCGGCAACCGGCAGGTGATGGAAGGGCAGGTGACGCAGATCGGCTATCGCGTGGAGCCGGCGGTCGCGCCGTTGCAGATCCAGCGATATTACGCCGACCGGCTGGCCAAGGACGGATTCCAGACGGTGTTCAGCTGCACCGGGCCGGCGTGCGGGCGCGACATGGGGGCGCTGATCTTCAATTCGGGGAAGGTCGCGCCGCCGGGGTTCGACGGGCTGTTCAACGACCGCATCCGCGTGGTCGTGGCGCGGCGCGGCGCGACCTGGATGCTGCTGCACATCGCCGATTCGTCCGACCGGTCGATCATCTACGAAGCGGTGGTCGAGGACGCCAAGCCCGCCGAGGCGCCACCCGCCGGCGGGGAATGATCCGCCGGCGCGCCGCGCCGCCGCTCAGAAGGCGGCGGCGACCAGCTGGCGGAAGGCGTCGCCGCGGTGGCTGATCGCGTTCTTTTCCTCCTCGGCGATCTGCCCGAAGGTCAGGTCGCTGCCGATCGGCTGGAAAATCGGGTCGTAGCCATGGCCCAGGTCGCCGCGCGGCGGCCAGACGAGCGTCCCGTCGACGCGCCCTTCGAACCATTCGACATGGCCGTCGGGCCAGGCGAGCGCGAGCGCGCAGACGAAATGCGCGTCGCGCGGCGCGTCCGGCATCGCATCCAGTTTGTCAGTGACGCGGCGCATCGCCAGCGCGAAGTCGCGCCCGTCGAACGCGGGCACCGGATCGACGCCGGGCAGCCCCGGATCGGCCATCCCCCAGCGCGCCGAGAAGATCCCGGGATCGCCGCCCAGCGCATCGACGCACAGCCCGCTGTCGTCGGCCAGCGCGGGCAGGCCCGACAGGTCGGCGGCGGCGCGCGCCTTCAGCTCGGCATTCATGACAAAGGTGGTGCCGGTCTCCTCCGGCTCCGGCAGGTCGAGCGACGCGGCCGAGACGACATCCAGCCCGCGGCCTTCGAGCAAGGCGGCGATCTCGCGCACCTTGCCCTCATTGTGGCTGGCGATCACCAGCTTGCCGGCGGTGAGCTTGCGGATCGCCTGGGGCGTATCGCTCTCGCCGCTCATGCGACCGCCTTTGCCTGCGCCGCGAAGATGTCGGCGCAGCCGATCCGCGCCAGCCGCAGCAGCCGCAGCAGCGCCTCCTCGTCATAGGTGGCGTGTTCGGCGGTGGCCTGCGCCTCGGCGATATGGCCGTTTTCGAGCAGGACGAAATTGGCGTCTGCGTCGGCGTTCGAGTCCTCGTCGTAATCGAGGTCGAGCACCGGCTGCCCCTGATAGATGCCGCAGGACACCGCCGCGACCTTCTGCGTCAGCGGATCGGCGGCGAGCTTGCCGCTTTCCAACAGGCCGTCGACCGCGAGGCGCAGCGCGACCCATGCGCCCGAAATGGCTGCGGTGCGGGTGCCGCCGTCGGCCTGGATGACGTCGCAGTCGAGCGTGATCTGGCGTTCGCCCAACAGCGCCATGTCGGTCACCGCGCGTAGCGAACGGCCGATCAGCCGCTGGATTTCCTGCGTCCGGCCCGATTGCTTGCCCTTGGCCGCCTCGCGGCTGCCGCGGGTGTGCGTGGCGCGCGGCAGCATCCCATATTCGGCAGTGACCCAGCCCTGACCCTTGCCGCGCAGGAACGGGGGCACGCGCTCCTCCACGGAGGCGGTGACCAGCACCCTGGTATCGCCGAACCCGATCAGCACCGATCCTTCCGCATGGCGGGTGAAGCGGGGCTCGATGGTGATGGTGCGCATCTGGTCGGGCGCGCGGCCGCTGGGGCGCATTCAACTCTCCTGAAACATGGACGCGCCGGCCGTAGGCGCAGACGCGCGCGGCAACAAGGGGCGAGCGGAGTGCGCACGGTCCGCCAGGGCGCCGGGCGGGGCGCGTCATCCTCCGGCAAGGTGCTGCAACCGGGGGAGATTTCCAATTCTGCGCGGTGCCGCGTTAACCCGAAAGTATCAATCGGAACGGTAGGGGAGATGGTGAAGACAAAAATGTAACGGGGAATTTACCAGATGGGGAAGTGGGGATGTCTGCTGGCGACGACGGCCGGCGCCGCAGTCGCGCTGGTCGGTGCCGGACCGGCGGCCGCGCAGGGGCTGCGCGAAGTCGTGCCGAGCCAGAAGGAGCAGGCACAAGGCGCACAGCCGACGCCTGCCCCGTCCGCGAACACCGCCGACATCGTCGTCACCGCGACGCGCCGGTCGCAGCGCTTGTCGAACGTGCCGATCGCGGTCAGCGCCTATAGCACCGCCGCGTTGCAGAATTCGGGCGCGACCGACATCCGCCAGATGGCGCAGCTGGCGCCGTCGCTGATCGTGTCGTCGACCGGATCGGAAGCCAATGCCACCGCGCGGCTGCGCGGCATCGGCACGGTGGGCGACAACCCTGGGCTGGAAAGCTCGGTCGCGGTGTTCATCGACGGCGTGTATCGCAGCCGTACCGGATCGGGGCTGAACGACCTGGGCGAGGTGGAGCGGATCGAGGTGCTGCGCGGGCCGCAGGGCACGCTGTCGGGGCGCAACTCGTCCGCCGGCGCGATCAGCATCTATACCAAATATCCCGATTTCACCTTCGGCGGCTATGGCGAGGCGACCTACGGCAATTTCAACGCGGTGCGGCTGGCCGGCGCGCTGACCGGGCCGATCGTCGCCGACAAGCTGGCGTTCCGCGTCGACGGCGTGTTCGCCAAGCGCGACGGCTTCTACCACGATGTCGTCAACGACACCGATTACAACGACCGCAACCGCTATTTCGTGCGCGGGCAGCTATTCTTCAAACCGACCGCCGATTTTTCGATCCGGCTGATCGGCGACTATACGCATCGCGACGAAAAGTGCTGCGGCGCGGTCTATATCGACACGCGCGAGAAGTTCGATCCGACGCCGGGCGTGCCGGGCGACTATGAGATCGCGGCGCAGAACCGCATCGTGTCGGTGTTGCAGAGCCTGGGCGGCGTGCTGCCCAGCGCGGGCGACCCGTACAACCGCCTGATCGCGAACACGCGCGGCCGCGCCTATTCCAACGTCACCACCGATTACGGCGTGTCGGCCCGCATCGGCTGGAACATCGGCAGTGTCCAGCTGATCTCGATCAGCGCGTATCGCGAATACAAGGCCGGCGGCGCGGCGGACATCGACTATGGCAATGTCGACATCGGCTATCGCCCCGACGACGGCAACGCCTATCGCGAATTCCACACCTTCACGCAGGAAACCCGGCTGAGCGGCGGGCTGTTCGGCGGGCGGCTCGACTGGCTGGTGGGCGGTTATTACGCGCACGAGGACCTGGAGGTCGTCGACAACCTGAAATTCGGATCGCAATATGGCGCGTTCGCGGCGTGCCGCATGGTCGCGACGATCAACCCGGCCGCGGCGCTGCGCAATCCGGCCAATGCCGGCTGCCTGAGCACCGCCGGACGCGCCGCGCTGACCGCGGCGGTGGGGCCCCAGATCATCGGCGGGATCGACCGGCTGAGCACGATGAGCAACGTCGGCAGCCTGCGCGACGTCTACGATCAGGGCAGCCGCAACTGGGCGCTGTTCACGCACAACATCTTCAAGCTGACCGACACGCTGAGCGTCACCGGCGGGCTTCGCTACACGCATGAGAGCAAGACGCTGAACGCGGCGTTCAACAACAACAACACCGCTTGCCCGGCGCAGCAGGCCGCGCTCGGCCCGCTGCTCGGCAATGCCGCGCTGCGCTCGCTGGCGGCGGGGATCATCACGCTGACCTGCACCGGCAATTCCTCGTCCGCGCTGACCGGCGTGCCGATCCGCGACAAGATCGACGAAGGGCAGCTGACCGGCTCCGCCGTGCTGTCGTGGAAGCCGGTGCCCAGCACGTTGCTGTACGCATCCTATGCGCGTGGGTACAAGGCGGGCGGCTACAACCTCGACCGGTCGGACCTGTCGGCGACGGTGTTCGCGACGCCGACCGCGGCCAGCGCGATGAACCTGCGGTTCGATCCCGAAACGGTCAACGCCTATGAAATGGGCGTCAAGTACAGCTCGCGCCAGTTCACCGCGAACCTTGCGGCCTACCGGTCGGAGTTCCGGAATTTCCAGCTGAACACGTTCAACGGCACCAACTACATCGTCCAGAACATCGGATCGTGCGATACGTCGCTGAACGGCGCGGATCGCGACGAATCGTCCACCACCGGCGCGTGCACCGGGAAGGTCGGCGCCGGTGTGGTGACCCAGGGGTTCGAGCTGGAGGGCGGCGCCTATCCCGCGCCGGACGTCACCTTCACGCTGGGCTATACCTATGCCCATACCCAGTATCGCGACAATCTGGTCGGCAGCGCATCGGGCGAGCCGCTGAACGCGGCGCTGTTCCTGCTGCCGGGCAACCAGATGTCGAACGCGCCGCGCCACACGGTCACCAGTTCGGCGACGTGGACGCCGCCGCTGGGCACGGGCGGGCTGACCGCGCTGTTCTACGTCGATAGCCGGATGACCAGCGACTATAACACCGGGTCGGACCTGTTCGCCGAGGAGAACCAGGACGGCTTCTTCCTGGTCAACGCGCGCATCGGCGTGCGCGGGCGCGACCAGCGCTGGGCGCTGGAATTCTGGGGCCAGAACGTGTTCGACACCGATTACCAGCAGGTCGCCTTCTCCGCCCCGTTCCAGGGCGCGGGCAGCGTGTCGCAGGTCAAGCGGTTCGGCGCGCCGAACTTCGCCACCGGCAATGTGCTGTTCTCGAGCTTCCTGGCCGAGCCGCGCACCTATGGCGTGACGCTGCGCTCGCGCTTCTGATCGTCAACCTTCACGAACGGGTCGCACCCATGAAGATACCCCGCAAACTGGGCTGGTCCTTCCTGACCATCATCGCGACCGCGGTGTTGGTGATGGCCGGGTTCCTGGCCGCGATCATGATGATCGCGCGCTCGACGCAGGACAGCAACGCCAGCCAGAGCGTCTTTGCCAAGGCGCTGACGCTGGAAACCGCGATCCTGCGCCAGAACAGCCAGTTTCGCGGCTTCCTGGTGACGGGCGACGTCACGTACCTGAAATCGTATGACGAGGGACGCACGGAGTTCGATAAGACCGCGGTCGAACTGGATGCGATGCTGACCGACCCGGCGCAGAAGGCGCTGCTGGCGGAGGCGCGCACGAAGACGCTGGAATGGCGCCGCGACTGGGGCGACCGGCTGATCCCGTGGGTGAAGGCCGGGCGTCGCGACGAGGCGCAGCAGGCGGTGCGCGACGCCGGCAAGAAGGTGTTGGTCAGTGCGATCGCGCTGCCGCTGCGCGCGTTGCGGGCCAAGGAGACCGACGCACTGGCGGCCTATGCCGCGCGCCAGCAATGGGCGATCGACACCGCGCTGATCGTGCTGGGGATCGGCACGGTCGCACTGATCGGCATCGCGATCGGCTTGTCGCGGATGTTGACGCGGGCGATCGCACGGCCGATCACCACGCTGACCGCGACGATGGCCGAACTGGCCGACGGGCGGCACGACATCCGGGTGCCGGGCACGTCGCGCAGCGACGAGCTCGGCGATATGGCGCGCGCGGTCGAGGTGTTCCGCCAGACCGCCGCGGCCAAGCAGGCCGACGACCGCGATCGCGCCGCCGCGATGGCGACGATCGGCAGCAGCCTGAGCCGGCTGTCGGAGGCCGATCTGACAGCGCGGATCAGCGACCTGCCCGAGGCGTTCCGGCGCCTGTCCGACGATTTCAACGCCGCCACCGGCAGCCTGTCGCAGGTGCTGGGCGGGGTGCGCCGCAGCGTCGAGGCGATCAAGCAGAATACCGGCGAGATCAGCGACGCGACCGGCGACCTGTCGCTGCGCACGGAACAGGAAGCCGCCGCGCTCCAGCAATCGGCTTCGGCGCTGGACGAGGTGACGCGATCGATCCGCGACGGCGCCGGTGCGGCGACGAACGCGAGCGCGGCGATGGCGCAGACCCGCGCCGAGGCCGAACAGGGCGGCGACGTGGTGCGCCGCGCGATCGGTGCGATGAACGGCATCGAACAGGCCAGCAACGAGATCGCCGAGATCATCGCGCTGATCGACGGAATCGCGTTCCAGACCAACCTGCTGGCGCTGAACGCCGGGGTCGAGGCGGCGCGTGCGGGGGAGGCGGGCAAGGGCTTTGCCGTCGTCGCCAGCGAAGTGCGCGCGCTGGCGCAGCGGTCCGCCGATGCCGCGACCGAGGTGAAGGCGCGCGTCTCGGCCGCTTCCACCCACGTCCGCGCCGGTGCCGAGCTGGTCGACCAGACCGGGCAGGCGTTGACGCGAATCATCGAGCGGGTGACGACCGTCAGCGCCTCGATCGACGCGGTCGCGCGCTCGTCGGACGAACAGGCGCAGAGCCTGGGCCAGATCAACGTCGCGATCGGCGAGATGGACGCGATGACGCAGCAGAATGCCGCGATGGTCGAGGAGACCTCCGCCGCCGCGCGCCGGCTGGTGGAGGAGGCCGAACAGTTGGCCGCCTCCGTCGCGATCTTCGCGATCGACAGCGCCTCAGCGTCCGCGGCCGCGGTGCCGCGCGCGCTGCGCCGCGCCCCGGTGGCGGTATCGACGGAGCCGCGGCGGGTCGCCAATGGTGACTGGTCGGCATTTTGATCGACATGCTCGCGGCGATCGATCATCGCCTTGCCGGTACGGATGAGGCCGAGATGACCGTCGCTGCCAGCCCGATCGGCCCGCTGGGCCGCCATGCCGCGGCGGTGCGCGCGATGGGATCGCGCTTCGTCGCCGACGTGCTGGCGGCGGGCGAGCGGCAGCACGTCGGC
>NZ_LSJO01000424.1:0-247 GCF_001556735.1 Sphingomonas sp. CCH9-F2
CCCGCCGCGCCGTACAGCGCGCGGCTGCCGCGCGCGTCACGGTCATAGGTCCAGGTGCCAGGCGTCCATGGCCAGTCCTGCCAGTCGGCGGCCGGGGTGGACGACGGTGCCGGCGCGGGAACCGGCACGGGGCGCGGCGCCGGGGCGGGCGTCGGTTCGGTGCGGGGCACGCACCCCGCGGCGATCAACGCGGCGAGGATCGCCGCGGCCTTGTAGCGAAGGGAGGGGCGGGCGGGCGGAAAGCGGG
>NZ_LSJO01000425.1:0-1595 GCF_001556735.1 Sphingomonas sp. CCH9-F2
CCGCCCGCCACGCGCGTGCGACCGGTCGCTCAAGCCGCCGAAGACGATATTGGCGATGCTCGCCGCGATCGCGCCGATCACCGCGGTCGCCGCGAACAGCCCGATCCGCTCGGCCGGGTTCATCGCCTGGATACGGATCGGCAGCAGCAGCGTCAGCAGCGGCAGATACGCCAGCACCCCGCCGGCATTGGCCAGTGCCATGATCGCCAGCCAGGCCGGGCGACGCGACGAAAGCGGGGCGGAAACGGACATGCCGCGCTACCCTGCCCGCGAACGGGAAGCCCGGCAATCGCCGTATGACGGCGCGTGCCGGCGCATCGCGTCAGTCGACGAACGCGGCGTCGACGATCATCCGCTCGCGGTCCCATTCCGGCACCGCATGAATGGGAACCATGAAGGTCTTGCCGCTCGGCCGCTCGATATCGATGACGTCGCCGGCACCGAAATTCTCGACCGCGATCACGCGGCCCAGCGGCTCCCCGGCGGTCGACACCACCGCCAGCCCCAGCAGGTCGGCATGATAATATTCGCCGTCGTCCAGCGGCGGCAGCGCGTCGCGCGGCACCGTCAATTCGGTGCCGCGCAGCGCCTCCGCCGCGGTACGATCGGTCACTTCGGCAAAGCGCGCGATCGTGCCGTCGCGCAGCTTCGCCAGCGTCAGGGCGCCGCCGTTGAACGTGCGATGCCGCGACAGGTCGTCCGCGAACACCTTCAGCCGGACGTCACCGGCGATCCCGTGCGCGCCGGTGACGACGGCGAGCACGATCGTGTCGCCGGCGTCAGTCCCTGGGCGAGCCGTCGTCTCCCTCGGGGGCGTCGTCCGCGCCCTCGGCGGGCTGCTCGCTGGAGACACCGTGGTTGGTGGCGTCTTCGTCATCCTCGGGGGCCGTTCGCGGATCGGGGGTGGGGCCGGCATCCTGGGTCATCATGCGCTCCTGTTCGCGATGAACAGCGCCAACGCATGACGACCCGTTCGGGTGCGCTGTTACTCGGCGGTCGCCTCGGCCGTATCGGCCGCCGGCTCTTCGGTCGCGGCGGGCGCGTTCGCCGCCTCGGCCTCGGCTTCCTGCTGCGCCTTCAGCTTCTCGGCACGCTCCTCGGCGCGCTCCTTGGCCTTCTCGCCCGGCTCGGCCTTCTTCGGGTTGCTGCGCGCCGCGCGCTCCTTCACGCCGGCCGCATCCAGGAAGCGGGCGACACGGTCGGTCGGCTGCGCGCCAACGCCCAGCCAGTGCTTCGCGCGCTCGGCGTCGAGGACGATGCGCTTCTCGTCGTCCTTGGCCAGCAGCGGATTGTAGTTGCCGATCTTCTCGATGAACTTGCCATCACGCGGGGACCGCGCATCGGCCACGACGATGCGGTAGTACGGACGCTTCTTCGAACCGCCACGCGACAGGCGAATGCTGAGTGCCATTGTAGTCTGCTTCCTTCTTCTATTCGTCACCCCGGCGAAGGCCGGGGTCTTTCCGTGATGATCGTCCCGCCCTTGCCGCCGGAGACCCGGCTTTCGCCGGGGTGACGGTATCGGGGCTATTTCTTGAACTTGAACCCGCCCGGCCCGCCGGGGATGTTGCCGGGCAGTCCGGGCAGCCCCGGGC
>NZ_LSJO01000426.1:0-5000 GCF_001556735.1 Sphingomonas sp. CCH9-F2
GCGTCCACGTTCCTGGGCGCGTTCACGATCCTGCTGCGTGAAGGGCTCGAAGCCCTGCTCATCGTTGTCGCCATGATCGCGTTCCTGCGTAAAGCCGAGCGCGGCGAGGCGCTGCGGTACGTGCATGGCGGCTGGGTCAGCGCGATCATCGCGGGCGGGATCACCTGGGCGGTCGCCACCTATGCGATCGGGATCAGCGGTGCGAGCCGGGAGCTGACGGAAGGGTTTGGCTCGCTGTTCGCCGCGGTCGTGCTGCTCTCGGTCGGGATTTGGATGCACGGCAAGGCGCAGGCCGATCAGTGGCAGCGCTATATTCGCGAGAAGATGTCGCGGGCGCTCTCGGGCGGGTCGGGCTGGTTCCTGTTCGGGCTGGCGTTCGTCGTAGTTTATCGCGAGGTCTTCGAGACGATCCTGTTCTATGCCGCGCTTTCGGCGCAAGGTGACAACGGGATGCTTCTCGCGGGGGCCGGGTCGGCGATTGGACTGCTCAGCCTGATCGCTTGGGCCATGCTTCGCTACAGTCGCAAGCTGCCGATCGCGCAGTTCTTCCGCTATAGCTCCTGGCTCATGGCGGTCCTGACCGTCGTGCTGGCGGGTAAAGGCGTCGCCGCGCTCCAGGAAGCCGGCCTTATCAACATCGCACCGCTCGCGGACGTGCCACGGCTGTCGATGCTCGGCGTGTTTCCCACTTGGCAATCGGTGCTGGCGCAACTCCTGATGGCGGTCGCCATTGCGGTCGGGTTCGCCTGGAACGGGCGCGACCGATCCCGCTCGGGTTCCGGCTCAGTGACCCTTGGTTCGAATTAGTGCAATGACATGAAAACCCTTCCGTGATAGAGGCAAGCTAGTGCGAGCCTTTTTGCCTTTCCTGACATGCCTGATGCTGGTCCTGACCAGCTTCTCCGGCATGGCCCATGCCGCCGATCTGGCGGGGGGAAGCATCGCGGGCGTTGAGTTCACGGTCCATACCGCCGGTGACATCGATCAGGTGCCATCGGACTCGGACAAGAATGTCCCGCATCATCACAATTATTGTCACGGACACGACGTCGGCGCGCCTGCGCGCACGACGATGGAATATACCCCCGTCCTCACAGTGCCCAAGCCGACAATCTCCGCCTCTGCGTCGCTCGACGGCCGCACCGGCATGGTCCATTTGAGGCCCCCCCAAGCCTGACGTCCGATTTGGGCGTGCGTTGGCGCGCCCCTGTCGATCATCGTCAGGAGTCCTATTTTCATGAATCGTATCCTCGCGGCCATGCTGGCCGCAGCGTCTTGCGCCACGATGGCGCAGGCGCAGGTCGGACCGTCCGCGCCTGTTGCGCAGGATGCGCCGGTCTACACGCTTGACCAAGCGGTCAGTGCAGCGGGCGGTTCGGCCCCTGCTGCGGAAGCGGCGACAGCTGGAATCGACGCGGCCCGTGCAGGTCGCACAGTCGCCGGCTTGCGGCCCAATCCGGTGGTTCAAGGCCAAGTCGAGAATGTCATCGGCTCCGGGCCGTATCGGGGGGTCCGCAGCGCGGAAACCACGGTCGGCTTTGCGATCCCGATCGAGCTAGGCGGCAAGCGCGGCGCCCGCGTCGCGGTCGCCAATGCGCAATTGTCCCGGGCCGAGATCCAGGCCGCGATCATCGCGGCGGATGTCCGGCTTCAGGTAACGCAGCTCTATGTCGAAGCGGTCGCGGCCGATCGCCGGGTAATGACAGCCCGCGATCAGGCCCGGATCGCCAGCGATGCGCTGCGGGCCGCGAGCGTTCGCGTGCAGGCAGGGCGGGCATCGCCACTCGAGCAACAGCGCGCGGATGTCGCGCGTATCAATGCCGACGCCAATGTGGAGCGGCAGCTTCGCTTGGCCGAGGCGGCCCGCGCCAATCTGGCGCGTCGGATCGGACGGCCGATCGACGGCCTGCTCGATGACACGCTGCTCGATCGCCTTCCCGATGTGAACGTCTATGGGCCGTTGGCACCGGTCAACACGACCGGCACACTCGCGCTGGCGGCAGCCAACGCGGATTTCTCCATTGCCGAAGCCGGCGTGCGGCTCGCGCGCGCCAATCGCGTGCCTGACCTGAACGTCGGGCCGTCGATCCGCCGCCTGGAAGCGACCAACGACATGGCGGCGGTGTTCAGCGTGTCGATCCCGATCCCGGTGTTCAACAATGGTCGCGCCGCGATTGCGCAGGCGACCGCGCAGCGGACCCAGGCGGATGCGCAGCGCCGCGTGACCGCGCTCGACATCGAACAGGCGATCACGGACGCGCAGGCGCAGGCGGCCAATGCCGCAACGACGGCTCGTGCGGCGTCGGGGCCGGCGCTGGCGGCTGCACAGGAGGCCGCCCGCATCGCGCGGATCGGCTATCGCGAGGGCAAGTTCGGCCAGCTCGAATTGCTCGATGCTGAACGCACGCTCGCCGAAACGCGGGTCGCCGCGATCGACGCGCTTGCCAATTACCAGAATGCCCGCGCGCAAGTGGAGCGACTGACCGCTCGTGCGCCCAATGGGGGGAATCAGTGATGAAGAGCTTTTATCTCGCGGGCGCGGCGTCGCTCGCCCTGCTCTTGGCTGCCTGCGGCGGCAAGGATGGCGGAAACGAGGCAACTGCCGAAGGCGCAGCTGCCAATGAGACGGCAGCGGGCACGGAAAAGGGCGGTGCTGAAGGCGGTCATGCCGGTGAAGGCGTCGTCACATTGGGTGCCGACCAGATCGCCACAGCGGGCGTCCAGGTCGGACGGCCGATCATCGGCGGGGCCGGGACGATCGAGCTGCCCGCGATCATCGAGGGCGACCCACAGGGAACGCAGGTCGTCTCGGCCGCAATTGCGGGACGCGTGGTCGCGCTCACCCGTAACCTCGGCCAATCGGTCGGACGCGGCCAGACCATTGCGGTCATCGAAAGCCGCGAGGCGGCGCAGATCAAGGGCGAGGTCGAGGCGGCGCGGGCGCGGCTTCAGCTCGCTAATTCGAACCTCGCGCGCGAACAGCGGCTGTTCGCGCAGAGAGTCTCCCCTGAACAGGATCTGATCGCCGCCCGCACAGCGGCGACGGAGGCGCGGATCGCCCTGACGCAGGCGCAGAGCATGGTTTCGGCGGCGGGTGTCGGCGGCGGCGGGCTCAACCGGCTCGGCATTGCCGCGCCGATCTCGGGCCAGATCATTGCGCGCCCCGTGACGCTGGGACAAACGGTCGCGGCGGATGCCGAACTCTATCGCATCGCCAACCTGAGCCAGGTGTCGATCGCGCTTAATCTCAAGCCCGAGGATGCGGGCCGGGTGCGTCCCGGCAATACGGTGCTGGTGAAGGCGGCAGGCCGTCAGGCGACCGCCCGCGTGACCTTCGTGTCGCCGGCGCTTGATCCGCAGACGCGGCTCGTGCCTGCGCTCGCCACCCTCGACAATCGCGGTGGCGAATGGCGGGTCGGCGAGCCTGTGACGGCAGCCGTGCAGCTCACGGGCAGCGGCGGGAGCGGGGCGGTCCGCGTGCCGACGACGGCGGTCCAGAGTTTCGAGGGCAAGTCGGTCGTGTTCGTGCGCACGCCCACCGGCTTCAAGGCGACCCCGGTCCAGCTCGGCGATGCGTCGGGCGACACGGTGATCGTCCGGTCGGGCCTGACCGGCAACGAACAGATCGCCACCACCGGAAGTTTCACGCTCAAGGCCGAGATCGGCAAGGGCGAAGCGAGCCACGAGGATTAAGCCATGATCGCCCGTATCGTAACCTGGGCGGTCGAGAAGCGCTGGCTAGTCCTGCTCCTCACCGTCATCGTCGCCGCCATCGGCGCCTTTTCCCTCTACCGGCTACCGATCGACGCGGTGCCGGACATCACCAACAATCAGGTCCAGATCAACGTCCGCGCGCCTGCCCTCTCGCCCGAGCTGGTCGAGAAGCAGGTGTCGTTTCCAATCGAAACCGCGCTCGCCGGCACCCCCGGCCTGGAATATACGCGCTCGTTGAGCCGCAACGGCTTCGCGCAGATCACGGCGGTCTTTTCGGACGCGACGGACATCTATTTCGCCCGCCAGCAGGTGGGCGAGCGTCTGCGGGGCGTGCAAGAGAATCTGCCCGACGGCGTGAACCCTGAAATGGGTCCGATCGCGACAGGCCTGGGCGAGGTGTACATGTACACCGTTCGTCTCGATCATCGCGAGGACGACAAGCACAAGCCCGGTGAACCGGGCCAACAGCCCGATGGCAGCTACATCACGCCAGAGGGCGAGCGACTGACGACCGAAGAGGACAAGGCGACCTACCTGCGCACCGCGCAGGACTGGATCGTGACGCCGCTTCTGAAGACCACACCGGGCCTCGCCGGTGTCGACTCGATTGGCGGTTACGCCAAGCAGTTCCTCGTCGTGCCCGACGTGCAGAAGCTGGCCTCGCTCGGCATCACGCTGACGGACCTGGGAAATGCGCTGGAGCGCAATAACACCAGCGTCGGCGGTGGCTTCGTCAATCGCAATGGCGAAGGTCTGGCTGTTCGCTCGGATGCGCTCGTTCGCAATGCCAGCGAGTTGGCCAGGACCGTGATCGCGACACGTAACGGCGTGCCGATCACGGTCGAACAAGTTGCGACTGTGAAGACGGGTCAGGCGATCCGCATGGGTTCGGCATCGGAGAACGGTACCGAAGTCGTCGTCGGCACGGCGATCATGCGGATCGGCGAGAACAGCCGCATCGTGTCGACCGCGGTCGCTGAGAAACTGAAGACGATCAACGCTTCGCTGCCTCCTGACGTCGTAATTCAGCCGGTGCTGAACCGCACCGAGCTGGTCAATTCGACGATCAAGACGGTCGCGAAAAACCTGTCCGAAGGCGCGGTGCTGGTCATCGTCGTGCTCTTCCTGCTGCTCGGCAACTTCCGTGCGGCCCTGATCGCGGCGTTGGTCATCCCGATCACCATGATGCTGACAGGCTTTGGTATGCTGCGCGCTGGGGTCTCGGCCAATCTGATGAGCCTTGGGGCTTTGGACTTCGGTCTGATCGTCGACGGCGCCGTCATCAT
>NZ_LSJO01000427.1:0-1002 GCF_001556735.1 Sphingomonas sp. CCH9-F2
GCCGCGCCGTGCGATCGACCCCGCCGACCGGGCCACCGCCGCGATCTTCGGCGACGGCGCCGCCGCGCTGGCGGTCGCCGCCGGGGGGACGCAGCAGCTGCTCGCCAGCCGGTTCGAAAGCTGGGGAGACCATGCGGATCTGTGCACGCTGGCGGCGGGGGGTACGCGCGTCGATCCGTTCGCGGACCCCGCCGCCTTTCGCGACGCCGCGCGCTTCCGCATGAACGGCCCGGCGCTGTACCGCGCCACCGCGCGGCTGTTCCCGGCGTTCCTGGACCGGCTGCTGGACGCCGCCGGCGTCACGCTCGACGCGATCGACGTGATCGTCCCGCATCAGGCCAGCCGCCCCGCCATCACCCATCTGGCGCGCGTCGTCGGGGGCGACCGTGCGCGGATCGTCGACATCCTCGATGCCAATGGCAATCAGGTCGCCAGCAGCCTGCCGCATGCGCTGCACGTCGCGCGCACGACCGGGCGGCTGACGCCCGGCGCCAACGTCCTGCTGGTCGGCAGCGCCGCCGGCATCGCGCTGGGCGGCATGGTGATCCGCTGGTGACGCGCGTCGCGCTCGTCACCGGCGCGACCGGCGGGGTCGGGCGCACGCTGGTGCCGCTGCTGCGCGCGCACGGGTGGAAGGTGCGGGCCACCGGGCGCACCCCGCGCGGCGATGATGGGGATATCCTGCCGATCGACCTGACGCAGCCGCTGCCGCCAGCCCTGTGCGACGGGATCGACACCGTCTTCCACCTCGCCGCGCGCTCGTCGCCCTGGGGACCCCGCGCGGCGTTCTCGGCGATCAACCACGACGCGACGCGCCGGCTGGCGACGGCGGCGCGCGACGCCGGATGCCGCCGCTTCGTCCATGTCTCCACCCCGTCGATCTACGTCACCACCACCGACCGGATCGCGATCACCGAATACGACGCCCCCGCCGCACGCTTCACCAATGCCTATGCCGCGACCAAGTGGCAGGCCGAAGCGGCGGTGCGCGACGTCGGCATC
>NZ_LSJO01000428.1:0-3702 GCF_001556735.1 Sphingomonas sp. CCH9-F2
TTGTTTTCGGATCGACTTGCTTCGCATTATTTGGCGCCGAACCTCTGCGGGTCAATAGACCAGCAGAGGAGCCGCCAATGTCGGATAAACATCACGAACTAATCGCCACACTTAAGTCGTCGCTTATCGGTCAGCGATACAGCCCGGTGGTGGCGAGGAATTACTGCGCCTACGCTTCTGGATTTCTCGATTATCTGGAGCAGCGGGGTATCCCCGTCACGGGCGTGATCGACGTGCATGTGGAACGATATCTGCGGCACGCAATCGTCCAGTTCGAAAAGCAGCGTGGTCGACGTCCCAGTGCGCGCTGGCACGAGGTCCCACGCTCCGGAATTCACGCACTGATGCGGCTTGTTCACGGCCAATGGCCGCCAGCCATCAAGCCAGCCTGTGAGGCCGATGAGGTCCGATTTTCAATCTGCGACGAATACGAAATCTGGCTGCGTGAGGAACGCGGGATGGCTTGCGCGAGCGTCGCAGCGCTGATGTGGGAAGCCCGGAACTTCCTGGCTTGGCAGATCGATTGCGGAAACGACGGCTTGGCGGATCTGAGCGTCACTGACGTTGACCGTTATATGGATTTGCGCGCGCCGAAACTGACGCGCTGTTCGCTGAAGTCTGTGGCAGAGCGGCTTCGCTCGTTGCTGCGCTACCTCCATATCACAGGTCGCGTTACGACGGATCTGTCAGGGCATGTGCTGGCGCCGACGCTTTATGCATATGAAGGCGTACCTTCGGTCCTGAGCCGTGGGCAGATCATCGCCGTTCTGGAGAGTGCCGAGAAGGACAAGTCACCGGCGGGGTTGCGGGATTATGCGATCCTGCAACTCCTCGCAGCCTATGGTCTGCGGTCAGGTGAAATCCGCCATCTCCGGATCGAGGACATCGACTGGCGAACGGAAGCCATCCATGTGCGTCACCACAAGACGCGAGCCAGCACATTCCTGCCCCTTCTTGAGCCGGTCGGCGAAGCGGTGCTCGCCTATCTGCGATCCGGGCGCCCCTCGACCGATGCCAGGGAGATCTTCGTTCGTACACGCGCGCCCTACCGAAAGCTCGATAAGCTATACAGCATGGTTCGGCGGCGGCTCCGTGACGCTGGCGTTCAACCGCCTGGTAAGTGCGGCCCCCACATCTTCCGTCATGCGCGCGCGGTCGAAATGCTGCGCGCCGCGGTGCCTCAAAAGGTTATCGGCGACGTGCTGGGACATCGTTCGACAGGATCGACGGCTCCCTATCTCAAACTTGCTACCGAAGACCTCAGGGCCATCGCGCTAGACGTGCCGGGAATGGAGTTGGTGGCATGACCGCACGCTGGCCCGATCCCGACCGAGCGATCATTGGCCGCTATGTCGCGAGCCTTGATCTGCGCAGCACGAAAAGCCGAGCCGGTTATGCCCAGGTCTTGCATGGCTTGCAGGATGTCGCTGAACGTTACGAGGCACTGGATCAGGAAGTGCTGCTGGCCTGGCTACGAGAATCGGCCGTTCGTCGAGCGCCGTCCACGCTCTTGCACCGCACCCGCATCGTTGACCGGTTCCTCGAACGCCTGGCGAAAATCGGCGCGATCCAACGCAATCCCGTCGCCGCTCTGCGCGATGAGTGCAATATCAAGCAGTGCATGCCGATCTGGCGGGCATTGGCGTCGCGGAATCCGCAAGAGGCACTTGCCGAACTCCGCCAGCCCAGACCGTTCGGAAGCGTGCTGGGCGAAATAATGGCCGAGCATGTCGCGATGATGCGGCGCAGAGGATACAAATACACATCGCAGCCCCAGTTGCTTTTGCGGTTCGACCGGTTCCTCCAGTTGCATCCGGGACCGGAAGCCGAGCCGCTGAGCTTCATGATGGATCGATGGGCAGCAACGAATGGCACGCTTCATCACGCTGAGGAATGCGAAAAGCTCGCGCGCGTCTTTGCGAAAATCCTGCGTCACCGCGACCCGTCGATACCCATGCGCCGACCTGACCCGAGACCGAGGAAGGAGGCCTCCAAGCAATGGCGAACGCCTCATATCTACTCGCCTGCCGACGTTCGGCGGATGCTCGAGATCGCACGTAACTACCCGTCGCCGCAGGCACCACTTCGCCCACAGAGCATGTACACCATGCTGCTCCTCGCCTATTGCGCGGGCTTGCGGCGCGGTGAGCTTGCCCGTCTAGATCTTGGTGATGTTGACCTGCACGCGGGTAGCATTACCATCCGGCAGACCAAGTTCTTCAAGACCCGCATTTTGCCACTACCGGGCAGCGTTGTAGTCGAGCTTCGGGCCTACATCGATGCGCGCCGGCGTGCCGGTGGATCACAGGACGCACGGTCGGGTCTGTTCTGGCACGAGCGAGGCGACGGCCATTACACCCCGGAAATGATCACCTGGTTGCTCTCCGACGTCATACGCCGCGCCGGGTTGAAACCATTGCGAGGAAAAGCAGGCCCGCGCGTGCATGACCTGCGCCACTCGATGGTCGTGAACAGAATCCTCGAATGGTACCGAACGGGCATCAATCCGCAGGAGCGCTTGCCGTTCCTTGCGACTTACCTCGGCCATCGGGATATCAACTCCACGCTGGTCTACATTACGGTCACGCAGGAGTTGCTGCACCTCGCCAACGAGCGGTTCCGCACGATGGGCGCACAATGCCTCAGCCTGGGGCGGGAGGCGCAGCCATGAGCAAAGCCGACCCGTTCCCGAAACTGTTGCGCGCGTTCTTCTACGAATGGCTGGTCGAGCAGCGCAACGCGTCCATCCATACGGTTCGCTCATACCGTGACACCTGGCGGCTGTTGCTGCGGTTCGTCGCACAGCGTGCAGGAAAGAAGGTGGTGGTTATCACGCTGGCCGATCTGACCGCCAGCGCCGTCATTGCGTTCCTCAGCCACGCCGAACATGAACGCGGCGGCACAATCGGCACGCGCAACTGCCGGCTTGCCGCGATCCGCAGCTTCTTCCACTTCGTGGCCACCAAGGATCCCGCGTCGATCGCCCAATGCGTCGAAATCCTCCATATCCCGATCAAGCGTGCTCCCGTGTCGGCGCCGAGCTATCTGGATCCGGCGGAAGTGACGGCGATCCTCGCTCAGCCAGACCGTTCGACCGTTGAGGGTGCGCGCGACCATGCGCTGTTCTCGTTCCTCTACAACAGCGGCGCACGGATACAGGAAGCGCTAGATCTATGCCCCGAGGCGATCCGGTTCGAAAGCCCGAGCTGCGTGCGTCTGACCGGCAAGGGGCGGAAGGAACGCATCTGCCCGCTATGGCCGGAAACGGTCCTGCTGTTGCGCAAACTGCTCGAGCGGCAGCCACGGGCGCCTGACCAGCGGCTGTTCGTCAACCGCTATGGCGAACCCCTCAGTGCCTCGGGGGTTCGGTTCAAGCTTGCTGCCTACGTGAGGTCTGCGGCCGAAACCATGCCAACGCTATGTGCCAAGCATGTGACGCCACATGCCTTCCGCCACGCCACCGCCGTGCATCTCATCTCGGCGGGCGTCGACGTTACAATCATACGCAGCTGGCTCGGCCATGTGAGCCTCGATACAACCAACCACTATGCCAGGGCCAATCTGGAAACGAAGCGGAAAGCCCTGGAACAGGTCGCCGCTCCGACCACACCTGGCGGCAAACCATCCTGGAAACGCGATGCAAGCGTGCTCGCCTGGCTCGACAAGCTCTGAAATAATGAGGAGGAGCATGGCCCAGAAAGG
>NZ_LSJO01000429.1:0-366 GCF_001556735.1 Sphingomonas sp. CCH9-F2
GGGCTTCGAGCCCTTCACGCAGCAGGATCGTGAACGCGCCCAGGAACGTGGACGCTTCGGTGGCGGCATCAGGCGCGAGCGCCGCTTCCGCATCGTCGAAAAGGCCGCCCAGTACTGCGACCTTCTCCGCGAGATCATCGGGCGACGCGCCCCGGTCGATCGAGGCGCGGAACTCCCCCATCGCGCCCTCGATTCGACCCATCAGCGTCGCGTCGCGCGCGGTGAGTGTTGGCTCGATCGGCTCGAACCCATCGAGATAGGCCGACAGCGCCAGCTCTTTCGCCATGCGCGCATCGCCGCGCCGCGCAGCCGCCACGCTTTCGGCGAGTTTGGCGCGGGCGACCGCGAGCGAGCCGGGAGCCTGTT
>NZ_LSJO01000043.1:0-5364 GCF_001556735.1 Sphingomonas sp. CCH9-F2
CCCGCGCGGCGCACCGCCGCCAGCGTGGGCAGGCCGTTGACCGCCATCAGCAGGTCCGCCTCCGCCAGCAGGCAGCGCAGGACGTGTGCCGCGCCGTCCGCGCCGCCCAACGCCAGGCCATAGCTGTACGGGCGGCCGACGCCGACCAGATCGGCGCCGAGCGCGATTGCCTTGATGACGTCGGTGCCCGACCGGATGCCGCTGTCGAACAGCACCGGCACGCGCCCGCGCACCGCCTCGGCCACCGCCGGCAGCATGTCGATCGCGGCGATCCCGCCGTTCGCCTGCCGCCCGCCGTGGTTGGAGACGTAGATACCGTCCGCCCCGCAATCGATCGCGCGCGACGCATCGTCGGGGTGGCAGATGCCCTTCAGCACGATCGGCAGCCGCGTCAGCGACTTCAGCCACCCCATGTCGTCCCAGGTCAGCACCTTGCCGAAGGTCGCGCCCCAGGTGCCGATCGCGGCGCGCGGATCGTCCTGCGGCGGCTTGGCCAGCAGCTTCAGGAACGCCGGGTCGGTGAAGTAATTGGTCAGGACGTGCCCGCGCAGCTGCGGGAAGTTCGACACGTTGAGGTCGCGCGGGCGCCAGCCGGTGACCCAGGTGTCGAGCGTGACGACGATCGCGTCATACCCCGCCGCCTCCGCGCGCGACACCAGGCTGGCGGCGACGTCCGGGTCGCGCGGGGTGTAGAGCTGGAACAGCGCGGGCGTGTCGCCGCACGCGCGCTTCACCTCCTCCAGCGGATCGTTGGCGAGCGTGGAGGCGCACAGCGGCACGCCGGTCGCCGCCGACGCCTGCGCCGCGGCGATATCGCCATGCCCGTCCTGCGTGACGATGCCGGTGACGCCGATCGGCGCCATGAACAAGGGCGAGGGCAGGGTGCGTCCGAACAAGCTCGCCGACAGGTCGCGCGCGGTGCAGTCGACCATCATGCGCGGTACCATGCCCCAGTGGCGGAAGGCGGCGGCATTCCGGTCCTGCGTCCATTCGTCGCCGCAGCCGCCCTGGACGTAGTTCAGCACCGACGGCGGCATCGCCGCCTCCGCGCGCGCCTTCAGCGTCGCGAAATCGACCGGCAGCGTCGGCTGCACGCCCGACAGGCCGGCGTAATAGATGGCGTTCTGCAGGTCGCCGTAATGCGGCATGGTTCCTCTCCTTATCGCGCGGGAGAGTGGCGGGTCGGGCGGACAAAGGAAAGGGCCGGGGAGACGCTGTCCCCCCGGCCCGATCCTGTTGCGCGTTGCGGTGGAGGGCCTCAGGCGCCCGCGACCTCCGCCACGTCGACCTTGATGCCGGCGCCCATGGTGGAGCTGACGGTGATCTTCTTGACGTACTTGCCCTTGGCGCCCGACGGCTTGGCCTTCACCACCGCATCGACCAGCGCGTCGAAGTTGCGGCGCAGGTCTTCTTGCGCGAACGACGCCTTGCCGATGCCGGAGTGGATGATGCCGGTCTTCTCGACGCGATATTCCACCTGGCCGCCCTTGGCCGCCTTCACCGCCTCGGCGACGTTCATCGTCACGGTGCCCAGCTTCGGGTTCGGCATCAGGCCCTTGGGACCCAGCACCTTGCCCAGCCGGCCGACGACGCCCATCATGTCCGGGGTCGCGATGCAGCGGTCGAAGTCGATGGTGCCGCCCTGGACGGTTTCCATCAGATCCTCGGCCCCGACGACGTCCGCACCCGCGGCGCGGGCCTCGTCGGCCTTCGCGCCCTTGGCGAACACGCCGACGCGCACGGTCTTGCCGGTGCCGGCGGGCAGCGTGACGACGCCGCGGACCATCTGGTCGGCGTGACGCGGGTCGACGCCCAGGTTCATCGCGATCTCGATCGTCTCGTCGAACTTCGAGGTCGCCCCCGACTTCGCCAGCGCGATCGCCTCGTCGACGCCGTGCAGCTTCTCACGGTCGACGGTGATGGCCTTCTGCTTCTTGGTCAGCTTCGCCACGGTCTCAGCCCTCCACCACTTCGAGGCCCATCGCGCGGGCCGAACCTTCGATGATGCGGGTCGCCGCCTCGATATCGTTCGCGTTGAGATCCTTCATCTTGGTCTCGGCGATCTCGGCCAGCTGCGACCGCTTGATCTTGCCCGCGGACACCTTGCCGGGCTCCTTCGAACCCGACTTCAGGTTCGCGGCCTTCTTGATGAGGAAGGTCGCCGGGGGCGTCTTGGTGACGAACGAGAAGCTGCGGTCGGCGTAGACGGTGATGACGGTGGGAAGGGGCGCGCCCTTTTCCATGTCGCCGGTCTGCGCGTTGAACGCCTTGCAGAATTCCATGATGTTGACGCCGCGCTGACCCAGCGCCGGGCCGATCGGCGGCGACGGGTTGGCGGAGCCGGCGGGCACCTGCAGCTTGATATAACCTGTGATCTTCTTTGCCATGTCACTCTCTATTCCGGGCGCCTGCGGACAGGACGCCCCGTTTCAAGTCGAGCGGTCCGAGCGGGCGCGTCACCGCACCCTCCCGCAGAGCTTCCTCGGCCATGTGCGTTGGAAGCGCGGGCGCCTACAGCAGCGGCGCGCAAAAGGCAAGCGGGTCGGCTATTCCTCGGTGCGCAGCAGCACCGCCTCGCCGATCAGCAGGAACAAGAGGAACGGCGCCCAGGCGGCGAGGAACGGCGGATAGGCGCCCAGGTTGCCCATCGCCAGCGCGAACCGGTCGGCGACGAAATAGGCGAAGCCCAGCGCCATGCCGATCACCGCGCGGATGAACAGCGCCCCCGACCGCGCGATGCCGAAGGCGGCGACCGCGCCCAGCAGCGGCATCAGCATCGACGACAGCGGCCCGGACAATTTGTGCCACAGCACGCCCTCCAGCGACTTGGTCGGGCGGCCCGCCTCCGCCAGGTCGGCGATCGCGGCGCGCAGGCCGGTGAAGGACAGGGCATCGCCGTCGACGTTCGACAGCGTGAACTGATCGGGGGTGACGCCGCGACCGACGATCGTCTGCCCCAGCTGCGTCACCGCGCCCGACGCGACGTCGAACCGCCGCGCCGGCCAGATCCGCCAGCCGTCGCCGTCGCGAACGCCATGCGGCGCGGCGATCATCCCGCGCAGGCCCCCGCCCGCATTCCGCTCATAGACGGTCACGCCGCCCAGCCGCGCGTCGTTGCCGCGCCCGGCGATCCGGTCCGCCTGGATGAGATCGTCGCCCGACCGCACCCAGACGTTCGACCGGTCGCCGCGATCGACCGGCATCGGGCCGTAATTGACGTCCTGCCAGGTCGACAGCTCCGCGGTGGCACGGCTGACGATGCGGTCGTTGAACGCGAAGGTGAGCACCGCCACCCCCAGGCTGGCGACCAGCAGCGGCGCCAGCACCTGATGCGCGGAAAGCCCGCCGGCCTTCAGCGCCACCACCTCGCTGTTGGCGTTCATGGTGATGAGCGTCAGGATCGTGCCGAGCAGCACGGAGAAGGGCAGGAAGGTCGAGACGATCTGCGGCACGCGCAGCGAGACGTAGCGCCAGATTTCGGCATCGCCGTTGCCCGGCGCGGCCAGCACCCGGCCGCTTTCGCTGAGCAGGTCGAGCGTCTGGAGGATCAGCACCAGCCCGAACAGGATGCCGAAGGTGCGGGTCAGGAACAGCCGCCCCATGTACAGCGCGATCGTGCGCGACGGGAAGAACGACGACAGCATCAGGCGCGCGCCTCCCGCCGCAGCCGTCCGGGAAGGTAGCGCACGATCGTGCTCCAGATCTTGCCGAAGAAGCGTTCCAGCGCGCCGATCGGCTGCCCGCCGGGGACGTTGGCGATCATATGGTACATCCACAGGATGATCGCGCCGAACAGCACGAACGGCACCCACAAGGCGATCAGCGGATCGACCGCGCCGCGTTCGCCCAGCGCGGCGGCATATTGGTTCACCTTGTGATAGGTGACCACCATCACGATCGCCAGGAACACGCCCAGCGCCGAACTGGAGCGTTTCGGCGGCACGCCCAGCGCCACCGCGAGCAACGGGAGCAGGAACATCATCGCCACCTCCACGATGCGGAAGTGGAATTCGGCGCGGCTGGCGTCGCGCAATTCCTCGCTGGCGGAGGACGAATGGCCCAGCCGCGCCAGCTGCGGCAACGTATATTCCAGGTTCTCGCCCCCGCGCGTGCGGAAGCTTTCGAACTTGGGCAGGTTGATCGGCAGATCGTGGACGGTGAAGCTGAGCACGCGCGGGGTGCGGAAATCCGGGCGGTTGTGGATCAGCGTCCCGTCGGTCAGGCGGAAGACGATGACGTTGGGATCGTCGGTGGCCAGGAACTGGCCGCTTTCGGCGGTGACCCCGACCCAGTCGTTCTGCGGCGTATCGGCATGGACGAAGATGCCCGACAGCTTGCGCCCGCTGTCCTGACTGCGTTCGATGCGCAGCGTCATCCGGTCGCCCAGGTGCGTGAACTCACCCACCTTGATCGACGCGCCCAGCGCGCCGGTGCGCAGTTCGAAGCGCAGCTTCTCGTAATTGTAGCGCGCCAGCGGCTGGACGTAGCCGACGATCGCGATGTTGAACGCGGCCAGCACCATCGCGTACATGTACGGCACGCGCAGCAGCCGCGGGTAGCTCATCCCCACGCCGCGCATCACGTCCAGCTCGCTGGAGGTCGCCAGCCGGCGGAAGGCGAGCAGGATGCCCAGCAGCAACCCGATCGGGATGCCCAGCCCGAGATATTCGGGCAGGAGGTTGGCGAGCATCCGCCACACGACCGCGACCGGTCCGCCCTGCGTGATGACGAAATCGAACAGCCGGCCGATGCGGTCGAGGATCAGCAGCATCGAGGCGATCAGCAGCGTCGCGAACAGCGGCAGCGCGATCAGCCGGGCCATGTAGCGGTCGAGCGAGGTCATGATCGGATGCGGTCGCTCCACGGGCCAGCAACAGGGATCGACGGGCTATAGGCAACCGCGCGGCGCGCGTCAGCAGCGTAATTCGCGATTATTCCGCGGCGATCGGCTCGACCATGCCGCCACCCGCGGTGGCGCCGAGCACCGCACGGTCGAGCGCGGCGAGCGTGAACGGCTTGCGCAGCACCGGGCGGCCGCCGAGGTCGATGCCGCCGCCCGCTTCCCCGGCGAAACCGGTCACGAACAGCACCGGCACCCCGGCGTGGGTCGCGGGCAGGCGGGCGACCATCTCCGGCCCGGTCAGCGATGGCATCAGGACATCCGACACGATCAGGTCGACGTGCGTCATCGCGGCGAGCGCCTGTGGCGCGCGCGCGGGATCGTTGCATTCGACCGGGTGGTGCCCCAGTTCGCGCAGCGCGCCCATCGTCGCGGCCAGCACGCGCGGATCGTCCTCCACCACCAGGATCGCCAGCCCTGCCGGCGCGGGGGCGGGGGCGTCCACCACGTCCGGCGCGGCGGGG
>NZ_LSJO01000430.1:0-854 GCF_001556735.1 Sphingomonas sp. CCH9-F2
GGCGGGCGGCATTCCGGCGCGCTGGGATCTGCTGGCGTGGTTCCTCCTCGGCAGCATCGCGATGCGCGGTGCGGGCTGCGTCTACAACGACATCGTCGACCGCGATCTGGACGCCAGCGTCGCGCGCACCCGCCACCGCCCGCTCGCCAGCGGCGCGGTGTCGGTGACGCTGGCATGGGCGTGGCTGGGGGTCCTGTGCGTGATCGGGCTGATCGTGCTGTTCCAGCTGCACTGGAGCGCCGCGATCGTCGCGCTGGCCAGCATCGCGCCGGTCGCCGCCTATCCGTTCATGAAGCGGATCACCTGGTGGCCGCAGGCGTGGCTGGGCCTCGTCTTCTCCTGGGCGGCGCTGGTCGGCTGGGCGGATGTGTGGGGCACGCTCGCCCCCGCCGGGCTGACGCTCTACGCCGGCTGCATCTTCTGGGTGATCGGGTACGACACGATCTACGCGCTGCAGGATCGCGAGGACGATGCGCTGGTCGGCATCGGCTCGTCCGCGCTGGCAATGGGGGCACACGTCCGCGCCGGCGTGGCGCTGTGCTACGCGATCGCCGTTGCGCTGTGGGGGGCCGCCTTCTGGCAGATGCGTGCCGATCCGCTCGCGCTCGCCGCGCTGCTGCCCGCCGCGCTGCATCTGGGATGGCAGGTCGCGACCTTGGTGCCCGACGATGGCGACGGCGCGCTCCATCGCTTCCGCGCCAACCGCTTCACCGGCCTGTTGATGTTCCTTGCCTGCGCCGCGGTGGGGACGACGCTCTAGCAACGCGCCTTCCCACCCCCTAAGTCCGTGCCATGCTCACTCCCGAACAGGCGCAGGACCGCGCCGCCGACCTCGTCCGCCGTGCCGTCGCTGC
>NZ_LSJO01000431.1:0-1183 GCF_001556735.1 Sphingomonas sp. CCH9-F2
CTGGTCGGGCGGCATCCGCATGATTTCGTCGAGCGTGGCGAGCCACCGCGCGATGACGTAGGCGCTGACGCCTTCCGAGGGGCCGGCGCGATGTTCACCCGGTGCCGCGCGAGGTGCTGCAGCGTCGTATCGCTGATCTTGCGCGTGTCGATGGAGGGGCTATCCCATCTGCGACAAGGGAGGGAAAGCCTGATGAAGCTGGACGATCTGGCGAAGAATGTTGCGGCGGAAAGCGGCATGAGCATGGTCAAGGCACGGACGCTGCTCGATCGCGTGTTCGGGGCCATCGGCGATGCGGTCGCGCGCGGCGAGGACGTGACGCTGCCGGGGTTCGGCAAGTTTGCGAGCAAGGCCACAACCGCCCGGACCGGCCGCAATCCGCGCACCGGCGAGCCTATGCAGATCGCGGCCTCGACCAAGGCCGTGTTCACGCCCGCCAAGGCGCTGAAGGACAAGCTTTCCGCCTGACGCGGTTAGCGGCGGGGCGTGTCGTGCGCGACCGACCCGGACAGGGCAGCTTGCGCGGCGCGCAGGGCGAGGAGCTTTTCGGTATCGGTGGGCGGGAGGCAATCCCAGCGGAACACCGAACGATTGGCCGCACCTTCCGCCCAAATCCGCTGCGCGACGTGGAACAGCTCCTGGACGGTCGGTTCGCGGTCGGTCGCCACGCAGTCGATCACCGCATCCTCGAACAAGGGGTTGATGGAGCGCATCGATCGTTCTCCTGGTATCCCTATATAAGCTGATCCCATGACGCGACGATGGCGGGTTTCGACGGTGCGCCCCTGGCGGCCGTCAGGCTGTCGCCCTGATCGCCGCTGGCGTGACCGGCAAGGTGCGATCGGCGTCGGGATGATCGAGCAGCCGGAGCAGGATTTGCGACACGAGGGGAGGGGACGCCCCTTCATTCAGCAGCATATCGAAAAACGCATCATCGTTCGGCGTCGGGATCATGTCCTCGATCACGAGGTTGGCGCGAGATTCCGCCATGTCCTCGCGCCACATGGCGACTTCTGCGGGCGTGCCGCGCGCGAAATCCATCGCGCGGACTTCGGCGCGGATCGCCTCGATATCGAAATCGCTCATTGTGTTTCGCTCCTTTCCGCTTCCGCATCGAACGCGCGCTTACCGCGCCGCTTCCACAGCGCCAGCACGTCGCCGGCATCATCACCGCGCGCGCGGC
>NZ_LSJO01000432.1:0-1180 GCF_001556735.1 Sphingomonas sp. CCH9-F2
CGTCGGGCGGGCGCGTCGTGGGCCGCGCGCAGGCGATGCTGAAGCCGCTGGGTGGGAGCGACGATGCGGTCGCGCGGCTGACCCGCGCGCCGCTGTTCGCGCAGCTGCGCTACAACGGCCCGGCGGAAACGCTGTGGCCGCTGACGCGGGTCGAGCTGTTCGACCTGTCCGGCGCGGTCGCGATCGCGGCGGACGTCAGCGGGACACTCGCCAGCCCGCAGCTGCGCGGCGTGGTGCGTTCCAGCAACGCGCGCATCCAGAGCAGCGTGACCGGCACCGTGCTGAGCAACATCCGCGCCGAGGGGCGGTTCGCCGGATCGCGGCTGCAGGTGCAGAGCTTCGCCGCGGATGCGGGCGCGCGCGGCGGCAAGGTGAGCGGGACCGGTGCGTTCGATTTCGGCGCGGCGAACGGCGTCGCGCTCGACCTGCGCATGAACGCCGACCGCGCGGTGATGATCGACCGCGACGATATCGGCGCCACCGTCACCGGGCCGCTGGCGTTCACGTCCGACGGCGACGGCGGGGTCATCAGCGGCAACGTGCGGCTCGACGCGGCGCGCTATCGCCTGGGTCAGGCGACCGCGGTCAGCGCGCTGCCGCGCCTCAACGTGCGGGAGATCAACGTCCCCGACGGCGCGGGCGCGGAGGACGACGATGCCGCCGCGCCGTGGCGGCTGGCGATCCATGCCAAGGCGCCCGGCGGGCTGATGGTGTCCGGGCTGGGGCTGCGCAGCGAATGGTCGACCGAGGTCGATATCGCGGGCACGCCGACCAATCCGGCGATCACCGGCCGCGCCGACCTGGTGCGCGGCGATTACGAATTCGCGGGCCGCCAGTTCGCGCTGTCGCGCGGGGTGATCCGCTTCGCCGGGGAAGTGCCCGCCAATCCCGCGCTGGATATCGAGGCGAACGCCAATGCCACCGGGCTGAACGCGACGATCCGCGTGACGGGCGTCGCGGCGAAGCCGGAGATCGCCTTCGCCAGCACGCCCGCGCTGCCGCAGGACGAACTGCTCAGCCGGCTGCTGTTCGGCACGTCGATCACCAAATTGTCCGCACCGGAAGCGTTGCAGCTGGCCGCGGCGGTGGCGGCGTTGCAGAACGGCGGCAATGGCCTCAACCCGATCAACGCGGTGCGCCGCGACGCCCGTCACGCGGATCGTCGCGTTCAGCCCGGTGG
>NZ_LSJO01000433.1:0-765 GCF_001556735.1 Sphingomonas sp. CCH9-F2
ATGGGGATATGCCTCGCACCATAACCAGCTCGATGCTTCACGGCGGGCCACTGCGCATCTGGTCGGCACTCACCGATCCGGATCATCGCCGGGCGTGGAGTCCGCTCGTATTTCTCGATGATCCGTCCCGGCTCGGCGACACAGAATGCACCTTTGCGATCCAGGGCATCACCCGGCCAATTCGGACGCCAGCACGGATTGATCGATTCGATAAACCGCACGCCTTCGCTTGGTCCTGCGGCATCCCCTATCTGTTCACGCTCGAAGAGCGGTACGAGCTGGCGGGGGACGATGGCGGCACCAGGCTAACGCATAGCTGCACGCTGCGCGGGGCGCTCTCCCTGCCGTTCGCGGCGATGATGTTGCGCCGCCTGCGATCCCTGATGGTCGAATCTGACGATCGCCTCGCAACCTATCTCCGCTGGCGGGTAGGTCAGCCTGCCCGGGCTATCAATCGTCAGCGCGTCCCCTCCCGCTACAGGAGGAAGGCGCGATGATGATGCACTGTAAGCGGGTGCTGCCCGCCGTCATCCTCGTTGTCGGGCTCGCGGCGTGCTCGGAAAGAAAGCCGCCAGCCCCGCCAACGGAGCAGCAGATCCATTCGTCCGACAGCGCCGTGGCGACCGGGGAAATGGGGCGCCATCCCTATCGCTGTTCCGACGGGGAACCGCTGTTCGTCGACTACAAGGACAACGGCCTGCAGATCGATTTGCGGCGCTCCAGCAGCGCCGTGCCCATGACGCTGACCGCGCCAGCGCAGGGCCT
>NZ_LSJO01000434.1:0-2817 GCF_001556735.1 Sphingomonas sp. CCH9-F2
GGCGGCTGGACGGGGTCTAATTCTCCCGCCAGGTCGTGGCCGGTCCCTATATCCTCGACTTCTGCGCGCGCACGCTCAAGCTGGCGATTGAGGTTGACGGCGATACCCACGCCGACCAATCGCGTGACGACCGGCGGACCGCCTGGCTCAAAGCGCGCGGCTATCGCGTCATGCGCTTCACGAACGCGGATGTGATGATGAACTTGGACGGCGTGCTTCAAACGATCCTGTCGGCGGTGACGACTGCCCCTCTCCCCGACCCTCTCCCCGTAGGGGAGAGGGAGGCGCGCGCATGACCGCGCTGCTGCCCGAGGGTCTTCGCGACCGCCTGCCGCCCTATGCCGATGCCGCCGCCGCGATCGAGGCGCGGGTGCTGGGGGCGATCCGGGCGCATGGCTATGAGCGGGTCGATCCGCCGCTCGCGGAGTTCGCCGAGGCGCTCGGCACGCGGCTGAAGGCGGGCGCGCTGCACGATGCGGTGCGCTTCGTCGACCCGGTGTCGCAGCGCACGCTGGCGATCCGCCCGGACATCACCGCGCAGATCGCACGGATCGCGGCGACGCGGATGGGGCACCACCCGCGCCCGGTGCGGCTGAGCTACGCCGGGTCGGCGCTGAAGCTGCGCGCCAGCCAGCTGTCCCCCGCGCGCGAGACGCGGCAGATCGGGGCGGAGCTGTTCGGGCTCGATTCGGTCGCCGCCGCGGGGGAGATCGCGACCGTCGCGGTCGAAGCGATGGCGGCGGCGGGGGTGGCGCAGCCGTCGATCGACTTCACGCTGCCCGATCTGGTCGATGCGCTGGCGGCGGGGCCGCTGCCGGTCGCGGCCGACGCGCTGGCGTCGCTGCGCGAGCGGCTGGACGCCAAGGATGCCGGCGCGGTGGCGCAAATCGCGCCCGATTACCTGCCGCTGATCGCGGCGGCGGGGCCGTTCGAACCGGCGCTGGCGCGGCTGCGCGCGTTCGACCGCGACGGCGTGCTCGCCTCGCGGCTGGATGCGCTGGCGGCGATCGCTGCGACGCTGGACGGGCGCGTCGCGATGACGCTGGACCCGACCGAGCGGCACGGGTTCGAATATCAGACGTGGCTGGGCTTCTCGCTGTTCGGCGGCGCATCGTCGGCGGAGCTGGGGCGCGGCGGCACCTATACGGTGGTGCACGAAGGCGGTGCGGAGGAAGCGGCGACCGGCTTCACGCTGTATGCCGACCGGCTGGTGGGCGACGCGCCGGCGGGCGAGCGGCGCCGGCTGTTCGTGCCGCTGAATACCCCGGCCGAAGAAGGCGCGCGGTGGCGCGGCGAGGGCTGGGTGACGGTGGCGGCGCTGGACGCGGGCGACACGCCCGAGGCGCAATTGTGCACGCATGTGCTGACGGGGGGCGAGGCGCGGGCGCTGTAGGGCGTCGCCCCGGCGCAGGCCGGGGCCTTCTTCCGCGTGTGGGTTTGCCCTGTGGTGATCCCCAATGGGGAGGCCCCTGCTTTCGCAGGGGCGACGTGGGGTGCAGCGGTGACGTGCGGGGCAGGGGCGACGCGCGCGGTCAGGCGTCAGCCGCGTCCGGGGTGCGCACGACGCGCGGCAGGATCGCGTCGAGCAGGATCATCCCCGCCTCGGTGACGCGCAGATGGTCGCCGCGGCGCTCGATCAGGCCGGGGAGCGCGGCGATCTGGCGGTCGTCGACCAAGGCGTCGACCGCGACCCCGGTCAGCGCCGCGATCCGTGCGAGATCGACACCTTCGTCAAGGCGCAGGCCCATCAGCAGCGCCTCGCCGGCGCGGGTCGCGGGATCGAGCGGTTCCTCGCTTTCCAGGCCGTGGCCGTTGCGCGCGAGCGCGGCGAGCCAGTTCTCCGGCTTGCGCCGGCGGAAGGTGGCGAGCGCGCCGCGCCGGCCGTGCGCGCCCGGCCCGATCCCGGCATAATCGCCGTAGCGCCAGTAGGTGAGGTTGTGGCGGCTCTGCGCGCCAGGGCGGGCGTGGTTGGAGATTTCGTAGGCCGGGATGCCGGCGGCGGCGGTCATCGCGCGCGTGGCCTCGAACAAATCGGCGGCGGCATCGCCGTCGGGAATGACGAGGCGGCCGGCGGCGGCCTCGGTCGCGAAGCGCGTGCCCGGTTCGATCGTCAGCTGGTAGAGCGACAGATGCTCGGTGCCGAAGGCGAGCGCGCGCGCAAGCTCCGCCTCCCACGCCGCCGGCGACTGGTCGGGGCGCGCGTAGATGAGGTCGATGCTGACGCGCGCGAAATGGCGCTGCGCGATGGCGAGCGCGCCCAGCGCCTCGTCCACGCCATGCGCGCGGCCCAGGAAGCGCAGCGCGGCATCGTCGAGCGCCTGCACGCCCAGCGAAACGCGGTTGACCCCGGCGGCGGCGAGATCGGCGAAGCGCGCCGCCTCCACCGATGACGGGTTCGCCTCCAGCGTGATCTCCACGCCCCCGGGCGCGGCGGGCCAGGCGGCGAGCGCGGCGTCGATCAGCGCGGCGACGGTGGCGGGCGGCATCAGCGAGGGCGTGCCGCCGCCGAAAAAGATCGAGCCGAGCCGCCGGCCGGGGAGCAACGCGGCCTCATGCGCCAGATCGGCGAGCAGTGCGTCGCGCCACTGCGACTGGTCCACCGACGCGCGCACATGGCTGTTGAAGTCGCAATAGGGGCATTTGCTGACGCAGAACGGCCAGTGGATGTAGAGCGCCAGCGGGGGATTGTCGGGAACCATGCCGGCGCCGATATGGCGGCGATGCGCCCGAAACGCCATGCCGTCGGCCTGTTCGCGTCGTTGCTGCCGCTGTCGGCGGTCGCCTGTTCGGGGGACGGCGGGCCGGCGCGGGTGGTGG